>CAZANF010000038.1:0-15662 GCA_964486425.1 uncultured Spirochaeta sp.
GGTTCCAGACGTGTGTCCCGGCATCTTGTAATGCCTGTCGTAGTCGTGTTTCCGCCAGTGAATACACCAGCAAACTGAGTGTCATGATCATGAGCAGGGCCATGATGCGCTTGGGGGATTTCAAATACAGGCTCTCTGCGTAAAACAGCAGATCCTTGAGAAAGCGGAATCCACGCTCCACTGTTACACCCTGATCCTTATAGATCGACAGTAGCTGCTCATCTGACAGGACATCGGTATCCAGGACATTCGTTGCAATGACAAACAGTCCCTTTGGAGCCTCGGCTGCTGCAATCGCAATTTCGTCACGAACAAGCGCGCCGGTCAGAAAATACTCAACATGACTCGGTTCCGCCCCTGTCTTTGGTCGCCCACGTCCTTCATGACGGGCTTTTTCGATGACCTGAGGTGTGTAGGTCTGGTATTTCAGCTTCCTGGCGAACTGCTCACCAGCTTCCCTGGCATCATCGGGACAGGAAAAAGCACGATTGCGCAGATGCATCAAGTCCTTTTCCTGTGCCAAGGTCGTCTTGTCGATTCGCTTGTGTAATGTAATCAATTCCCGTTTCCGTGCCTGCTCGGATGAAACGATCAGCCGGCGTTGCCGAACATCGCCGTATGTACTGGTATGTGGAGTAATTGCATATCCGCCATCCAGCTCAACTAAGGTACTCCTGTCCAGGCCGGCATACAGCTGCTTTACTTCCTTGATGGTTTCCGGGACTCTGGTAATCCAGGAAATATCAGAGCAGGATTGCAGATTCTTTTCACTGTAAAAGGCGGCATCCATAACCATGGTGGGCATTTCTTTGGAATCAAACTGCTTCTGAAACTGTTTGATTGTTGCTGCGAAGCTCTTGCGGTCACTGGTGTTTCCGCTTAATACCTCAAGCCAGATCGGCAGGGCGTAGCGGTTTGCGAAGCAATACCGCAGTCCAAAATCACGATAGCCGTTTTGCGTCAGCATAAACGCGTAAGTGATTGCAGGATGCTACGGTTCGCACTGATGACCTGCAGTACCACCTGGTTCAGATCCGGATTATTGTCCTTGCTGAACCCCTTGGTAATCTGAACCGGACAGGCATCCAGAGCGGTTCCCAGGCTTGATTCATTCAGGTCTTCAGGAGTAATTCCTGGACCCACAAGGACATCGACCGGTCGATGTTCATAGAACATTGGAGTCAAATACAGTGCGCGTGCTGAAAACCCGAGGGCATTCAAAATCATTGCTTTGGCGGCATGTCCGTCGCTGACTTTGCGATGTTCTTTGCCTATGTACTCATTTATAAGCTCGACTATGCCTGCTTCTTCACATACCCCTGAAACCAGTCCAAGATGATCAATATGCTGTACTTCTGTTTTGGTATCCATACGTCCTCCCAATACCAATATGAACCAGATAGAGAGGTTGATATAATAGACAAATGTTTATTTACTCGTTTAAATCCAGTTTTGTTATAGAGGGGTCACGAAAGCCGGTTATACCAATGGCGAACACAGCCATTACAACCAGTGCAAGCGATTGCCGGGCTACCTTACTCATACTGTACCTCAGTTTATTTACATACTTTATTACATATTACAATTCGGCATTATTTGGCCGAACCTTACTGAATCATCTTTAACTATATCATGTAATTGATTTTACTACAAATTCAATAGTGCATTTACCGTCACCTCTTGGTATATCCGCAGCAAAGCGCTATATTCATGCACAATGATAGAATTTTCCGAACATGAGCTCGAAGGTGTTATCCTTGTCGGTACCACCATGCGCGGCAATCCCGGTCCAGGCGGACCGTCACACACTGCACAACAGCAAAACACTGTCTCCCGTTCCCGCAGTCAGGCTGAGGCCGAGGATCTGCTGGACGAGCTGGCCGAACTCTGCCGCAATATAGATCTGGAACCCCGTGGACGGGTAATAGTTCCCCTTTCGCGACCGCAGCCGCGCTTTCTTATCGGCAGCGGCAAGGTTGAAGAGATTATCCAGCTAGCCGAGGAAAACGATTGCAGCTGCATTGTGTTCGATGATGAACTGACCCCGTCGCAGCAGCGCAACCTGGAGCGGCACTCGGATCTGGCCGTAATTGATCGCCGGGAGGTAATCCTGGAGATCTTCAAGCAGCGGGCCACTACCCAGGAGGCCGTACTGCAGGTACAGCTTGCCAGTCTTGAGTACAGTCTGCCGCGGCTTACCCGGGCCTGGACCCACCTGAACCGTCAGCGCGGTGGTGCAAAGGGGACCCGCGGCGAGGGTGAAAAGCAGCTGGAGGTCGACCGGCGGCTTGTACAGCGCCGGATAACTGCAGTAAAACGCGAACTCACCCAGGTGGAGGGTCACCGCGCCACCATGCGCAAGAAGCGCGAAAGCATTCCGTTGCCGACCGGGGCAATCGTCGGCTACACCAACGCCGGAAAGTCTTCACTGCTCGAACTCCTCTCCGGCACCGAGCTTGGCTCGGAGGACAAGCTGTTCGCAACCCTGGACCCCTCCACCAAACGAATTGATCTGCCGGATGCCGGGCCGGTACTGCTTACCGATACCGTCGGCTTTATCCGCAGTCTCCCGCACGAGCTAGTGGATGCCTTTCATTCCACCCTTGAGGAGACCCTGCATGCATCATTCATCATTCATGTCGTAGATGCCGCCGCTGCAAACGCCCGTGAGCAGTATGAAGCGGTAAACCTGGTCCTGCGGGAACTGGGTGCGGATCAGTACCCCACCATTGTCGCACTGAACAAGGCGGACCTGGCCCCTGCAAACCAGCTATTCCAGCCGTTCACACCGGGACCAACCGTGAAGATATCGGTGAAAACCGGTGAAGGCATAGAGCGGCTGACATCTACCATCGAGCGGCTGCTGGAACACACAATGCACCGCGCCATATTCCAGTTTCCCGCCGATCGTGGTGATCTACCGGCCTTGCTGCACCGAAGCGGCAGGGTAATCACAGAGCGATACGAAGACGACTACACCCATGTCGAGGCCCTGGTGCCGCCGCGAATTAGCGGAAAACTGCAGGCCTTTATTCAGAAAAAAACCTGAACTGCCGATATAATGAGAGATGTGATGATACGTAAACCTTTTGCCGCCGCAGTATATCTTCCTCTTGTCTGTATCCTCCTGCTGATGCCGCCAACGGCATTCGCCGCCGGCCCGCCGGGGCAGGAACAGGAGCTGCGTGAGCGTATCCGTTCCCATATCGAACCAGATTCAGTTCCGCCGCCGGCAGCCGGCAAGATACGCAGCGGGATAGCGTTTATGATAGGCGGCACAGGGCTCGGTTCGGCCGGGATATGGGCGGCACTGCGAGGTCTCGAGAATCGCAAGCAGGCCATAACACGGTACGATGCATATATGAGCCTGGAATACCTGGACGACCCCAAAGCCTACGACACAGCCTGGGAAAAATATAAAAGCACGGAGATTCAGAGCATGGCCTACCGTTACGGCGGTGCCGCTGCTGTCGGGACAGGCATATTCTTTATCGTATACGGAATACTCTCCACCCGTGATGCGGCAATCCAGTCCCGTGAACTGGCTGAGGAGCTTGATATCGAGCTTTCGCAGTATTCAGCTCGCCGCAGCACCCGTCTCAGACTGCACCCGCAAGGAGCTTCGCTGATATGGAGATATTAAGCACATGCAAACGGCCCTTAAGCATACTGATTCTGACACTCATCGGCGTACTCCTCGGCAGCTGCTCTCTGGAGGGCATATGGCTCCAGCCGCGGAACAATCCCAGCGACCTTACCTACCCGCCGGAGGTTGTACAGGTATACGCAGACAGCCTCGAGAATCCGCTGGAAACCGATGAAACCGTACCATCTCTGGATACCGCATTATTGATAGAGTTCAGTGTAGCAATGGCTAAAGCGGTTACCACCGAGAATGTCCGGGTGCTAAAAGTAGATCCCAAAGAAGAGGTAACCCCGGACACTGTCACCTGGACGGAAGACTACCTGCTGAGAATCGATCCGGATCCGCAGTGGGAGGCAGACACCGAATATACGCTCGTCGTTGCCGACCGCGTCCAAAGTGCAGCCGAAAAGACCATGGTTTCAACATACACCACTTACTATTTCACCCCGGAATAAGCTACACTTGCGGCATGGATCAGCCGCGCATCTATTGCCACAGATTTGAATCTCCGATAGGCAGCCTGCACATCGCCGTAAACAGACACGGCGCTGTACTTCGCATCGGCATGAACAATGAATACGAGTGGCCCAAAAACACTATTGTCGAGGAGAACAAATACGACTGTGGCGAGGTGGAATATCAGTTAATGGAATATTTCAACGGGTATCGCCACAGCTTCGAGCTGCCGCTGCAGCTGCAGGGAACGAAGTTTCAGCGCGCCGTATGGGACAAGCTCAGGCGGCTGCCGTACGGCAGCACAATCACATACGGTGAACTGGCACTAAAAGTAGGCAATCGCTGGGCTGCCAGGGCCGTCGGCGGCGCAGTAGCCCGCAATCCGGTCCCGATAATCATTCCCTGCCACCGAGTCGTACCGGCATCCGGCGGAATAGGGGCATATGCATTGCGAAGCATCCCCGACGGCTCGGGCGCGCGGCTGAAACAGTACCTGCTGGACCTGGAGCTTTCCGCCAGCGCGGAGGTTGTTGGCTGACTCCGGCTACTCAATACCTTTAACGTAAATCTGCATAAGCTGCACAAAGTAGTAGATCTTGGCGTAGGCCGCCTTCATGCGCTCATCAATCGGTTCTTCGGAAGCTGCCTCAATTTCCCTCCAGTTCAGAATAAGCGGGTCTTCCTTTTTCTCGTAATCCTCTATGACACTCTTCATGCCCTTGCCGAACTGAATAAGATTCTGCGCCGTATGGTTAATAAAATACTGTGCCTTCTTGTTTACCCCGTCAAGGAGCTGACGCAGCAGTTTGGTAGTTGCGGGGTCCTTTTCAACCACCCGGCCCATAGCCTTTTTGAGCTTCATTCCGAGTTCACCCTCTTCTGCAAGCGACTCATCAAACTCAACCACCTGCTGGCTCATATCCATAACCTCATGGAACGCCGCCGACAATTGATTGGACATTATCTGTGACGACCACTGTCCGCGAATCACCAGAAGGTCATGCAGTTCACGAATATCCTTTTTGAAAAAATCAATCAGAAAGGCCTTTAGGTAGTTAATCGGCTGCGTATGAATAAATCCGCCCATCATCCGTTTGGAAAACATCATATTGGCCTTTTCAGTATAATGCTTGGCGCGATGCACCGCGGTGGTGCCGAACACCTTATGCACCAGCTGCTCAACCCGGCTGTTCCGCTGTTCCTGCAGAATTTTCTGGATGGTAATCTCGGTTTGAGATTTCAGTTTATTCAAATACGGCTCAACAATCTTTTCGACTGTCGCTTTCTTCATCGGTGCAAAATCGGGGTCTTTGGATGCATGCTGGATAATCTGCACCAGAATCTGAGACTTGCGAATGCTCACCAGCTGATTCAGCAGCTTCTTCCATTTGCTGCGGTCAACCAGTTCCACCCCGCGATAAGCCTGCAGCACCTGAAAGGTCTTGTCCCAGTCACCATCGGCTGGAAGAATCTGCAGGATATCGGTAAAATCCTTGAGGTCTTCTGCAATATACTCGGCATTGATAGATTCAAATTTGGGCTGATACGAGAGGTTATGCTCCTGAATTGAGGAATCAAACTTTTTCAGCAGGAAATAATAATCGAAGCGGACTAAATCGATGAATGTGGAAACAAGGAAATAGGTCTGCTGAATATCCCGGACCATAGCACCATCGAAGGCACCGAAGAAGCTGATCATATGATCCTTCATAATCGAAGCTGCTTTCTTGGTGTCGTGCTGTTTCGTCAGTTCCCGAATAGAGTCCTCATGAAAGGTCTCCAGCAGCTCCTGCTGTTCCTTGTTCAGATACGATTCAATTACAATAGACTTGATTACCTGGGAGGTCTCCGCCCCCTGGAGAATCTGCTGAGCCGGCGACAGCAATCGGTAAATATCAAAAAACAGCCTGGCCAGCCCCGGCTGCGCCTCCGAGGTTCGAACCTTATAGAATTTATACTTCTGTTTGTTCAAGCTTTTCCCGATCTGTTTCAGCTTGCGCTTCTTCGCCCGCTCAGGATCGCTGTCCCCGTTAAAAAAAGAAAGGAGGCGATCAAGCAACGAAGTTGCCTCGCTTCCCGAGGCTATAGGTTCTACCATAGGAAAAACCTACGCCATATTGTACCTGTTGTCAATTCAATACAGCTGCGGTATGCTTCCCCGTGGAGGAAACCAGTGCACCCAGCAGCAGAGCAGTTAAACCAGCGCCTAGAAGGAACAATCATCCGACGCATGCTTTCCAGTCTTGGCGAACAAATCTTTTTCCCGCGGGGAATTGTAGCACAGGCAGCAGAGGCCGCTGCGCATGCACACAGATTTGATGCAACAGTCGGCATGGCATACAGCCACGGCGAACCCATTATGCTGGAATCAATCCGCCGATCGGTTCCCGGCATCTCTCCAAAGCAATCAGTCGGCTACAGCCCGACCCCCGGAAACGCCGAGCTCCGAAGACGCTGGCAGCAGGAACAATACAGAAAAAATCCCCGTCTGACGGGTTCCGCAACCTCACTTCCAATGGTTACCCCCGGACTCACCAACGGCCTGTGCCACATTTCCGATCTCTTCTGCAATCCCGGCGACACCCTTGTCCTGCCGGATTTATACTGGGGAAACTACAATCTGCTGTTCGGGGTACGGCATGGGGTTCGATTCGTCACCTATCCATTCTTCAATAATAACGGCGGATTCAATGTATCCGGACTGCAGGCAGCTATCCACGAAAACACCGGGTCGCGTGGTGTGCGGGTACTGCTGAATTTTCCGAACAATCCAACCGGATACACCCCGTCCCGCGAGGAAGCCGAAGAGATTACAGCAGTCCTTACCAGGGCTGCCGATGAAACGGATGTAATGCTGATCTGCGATGATGCATATTTCGGGCTTTTTTATGATGATGGAATAGAAACAGAATCACTTTTTGCGCATACTGCAGCAGCTCATCCGAATCTTCTGGCAGTTAAAGTAGATGGAGCTACCAAAGAGGATTACGTATGGGGATTTCGGATCGGGTTTATTACGATTGCAGCCGCCGGGCTGCAGCCCGACCATTTTGCCGCCTGGGACGATAAACTCACCGGCTCCATCCGCTCCAATGTTTCCAATGGTAATACCCTGGGGCAAAGCCTGCTGCTTCAGGCCATGCACAGTCCGGAATATCACAGTAACAAGCAAGGCATTGCAGAGGAGCTGCAGCGGCGGTACCGTATTGTCCGCGAAATTATTTCCGCACCACCCTTTAATAACCCCGACTTCCCTCTGCAGGCACTACCGTTCAACTCAGGGTATTTTATGGCATTCCACTGTGCAAACGGTACTGCGGAAGCAATTCGCACCACCCTGCTCACAAAAGGAATCGGGGTCATCGCCTTCGGCGATCATCTGGTGCGGGTCGCATACGCAGGGGTCGATCCCGAGTTCCTTCCGGAACTGTACCATTTTATAGCAGAGACTGCACTGGAGACTGCAGCGCAATGATATCCGGCGATTCGTCACATGCTGCATCACATGATCCGTCGCACCGCCGGCGTCCAGCTGTCACCCCTTCCATATGGCTGCTGCTGTATCTCCTCACTGCCTTTCTCCCGGGATGCAGTGCAGATCCGGAAACCCGGATCAGCGTGCTTACCTCAGAACCAATTCTGTTTATCTATGCCGAATACTATAACGCACAGCAAGACTCCATCTATGTCGATGTCCAGCATACCGAGAACCCGATTGCGTTCCTAAACCAGCCAGGGGAACCACCGGATCTTGTAATCCAGCCGAACCCTGCAGGAACAAATTCAACCTCCTGGTTCCGGAAAATCGATCTGGAATTGCCGGATGATATATATCCGCAGATTGCCGCCACATTCGAAAAAGAGACCGGATCAACCATGCTGCCGCTGGCGTTTTCCCTGCCGGTAATTGTCTGGCACGACCAGAGTCCCGGTCCGAATCCGCCGCTCACCATTGGACTCACACAGCTGAATGAACTAACCACAACAGAACGGTCGGGAGATCGACTTACCCATACAGGCTTCTCTCCCGTCTGGAACCCGCAGCTGCTGCCGCTTATTCTTCGTGCCCGGGGAATAAATCCATCATTTACCGACCAGGGTACCCCTGAATGGAACAGCGAAGAGATCGGTGATGCGGTCACCGAGATTCGAAACTGGATAGATGAAAACTTCCAAAACCGCGACGAGCTTGAGCTTTTTAATGAAACCTATATGTACCCGCCGTATTACACCCTGCTCCGTCAGGAACGAATTGATTATTACCCGGTAGACCTTCACGACTTCCTCTCATTGCCCTCAAACCTCCGGTCTGATCTCGACTTCGCATGGTTCGGGAACAACGGCCGGATACCAGTGACATCCAGTGTAATCTATGCCGCTATACCCCGCGAAAGTAAAGAACATCAAGCCGCCTCTGATTTTCTGCAATGGATTACCAGTACCGAGAATCAAGCATCACTTATTACCTACACAATCGAACAGGAACTGCCCGAGTTCGGTTTTTTCGGGGGATTATCCTCGTTATCCTCCACCAACGAAAAGACTATACCGAACCTGTTTCCCGAATTACAGGGAAAGGCACCGGTTTCATCCCGCCTGCTCTTTCCCCCGCCCATGCCTGCTTACTGGAATAGCCTGGAGGATGAGGTCATCGCACCTTTTCTCGCCGAATCAGTCATGCAGGAAACACCCCTCCCGAATGAGGTCCTGCACACACGCATCAACAGATGGCTGACCCGCCTCGGCAGAAATTAACGACCGCCGGGGCATTTTTGTTTGACAGCATGCCCATTACCGCCTAACATAGAGACATAATATAATCCCTATTGGAGGTACATATGGCCACAGTTGAGCTCAAGAATTTGAGCAAGGTCTACGAAGGCGGGGTAAAAGCCGTTAAAGGAGCAAACTTTGTCATTAACGACAAGGAGTTTGTCGTACTTGTTGGTCCCTCGGGTTGTGGTAAAACCACTACCCTGCGCATGGTTGCCGGTCTGGAAGAGATTTCCGGCGGCGAACTTCGTATTGACGGTGAACTCGTAAACGAGAAGCCGCCGAAAGACCGTGACATTGCAATGGTCTTCCAGAACTATGCACTCTACCCGCACATGAGCGTGTACGACAACATGGCGTTCGGTCTGAAGATCCGTAAATACAACAAGGAAGAAATTAAGAAACGCGTAGATGAGGCCGCCCGAATACTTGATATCGGTGAGCTTCTCGACCGCAAGCCGAAGGCGCTTTCCGGTGGTCAGCGACAGCGTGTCGCGGTTGGACGTGCTATTGTACGTAAGCCGAAGGTTTTCCTTTTTGACGAGCCATTGTCAAACCTGGATGCAAAACTGCGAGTACAGATGCGCGCTGAGGTTAGCGCACTGCACACTCGACTGCAGGCAACCATGATCTACGTTACCCATGACCAGGTTGAAGCTATGACCATGGGCGACAAAATTGTTGTTATGAAAGACGGCATCATCCAGCAGATTGGTGACCCGCTTACCCTGTACAACAAGCCGATCAACCGCTTCGTTGCCGGTTTTATCGGATCACCTCCGATGAACTTCATGACTGTTAAGGTTACTGAAGAAGGCGGCAAGATCAGACTGACCGAAGGCAACTTCTCGGTTATCCTGAAGGGCAAGAAATCCGATCAGGCCAAGGCGTATGTCGGCCAGGATCTGATTATGGGTATCCGACCTGAAGACCTTGAGTACAAGAAAGACGCACCGGACGAAGACTGTATTCGTGCAAACGTAGAGGTTATCGAGCCGCTTGGTGCTGAAACCCACGTGTATATCAATACCGGGTCACACACCATTATTGCCCGGACCGCACCGCTGCTGAAATACGAAATCGGCGATGAGCTTCGCTTTGTCCCCAACATGGAGCGAATGGCATTGTTCGATATTGCTACTGAAGAATCACTGGATGCGAAAGAACTGTAGTTCCTTCGCTTTCAAAAAAAGACCGCCGAAGGGCGGTCTTTTTTTCTGCACCTGCTGCACAACAGGGGATTAAAAGGGAAGCCTTCCGTTATTCCTCTCTGCATACAAACGCATTACATACCTCACCATGTTCATTCGGTCCCTGAGCATTGCGGCATCCCTGTCGAATTCCTGTGAAAATTCCTCCGGATCCACTTGCGGCTGATCAAAATCCGCCCCGACCAGGGTCTCCCGCAACTCCACTACCCGGTAGTACACTCGCTCGAAAAGAATCAAATGTGCCGCCATTCGCATGAGAGAACCGGCTACAGCAGTCTTCTGGCGCATCTGCTCCATGGTAGACGATTCCAGCCCTTGCCGATCCTCTCTAATCCAGCGGTCGATTATCTCCTGCTGCTGCATAAGCTCTTCATACAAGCGGTTAAAGGTATCCCTGTTCTCCCGGTACCGCCCGGCGAAGTTTTCCAGGGCTGCATCCGGGTCGGCCCTTAGCGCCTGCAATCGCTGCTGCATCCATGAGCGGCGAAACCGGTGTTCCTGTCCACTCTCCACGGCAATCGCACGAAAGCCGTTCAAAACAGTATATTCAACCGCCTGCCCCGGCAGCGCAGCAACCGTTTCACCGCCTTCACTGCGAACCTCCACTCTCCCTTCGCCGACCGTGACAAGATACTCGCCGCGGGCGCTGGTATCTACAGAAAAATCGGTTCCCCGAACACCCATTACCGCCCCGGATGTGCGCACGGAAAAGGTTCTCCCGCGAGGAAGCCGTTCAATGGAGAAACTGCTGCTGCCCCGCAGCAGATTCACATTGGATTCATTGCGACTTTCATCGAATGAAAGGTAGAACTCACTATTGGAATGCACGATTATCTCACCCTGTATCCCGGACCCGGGATACAGGGAAAACTCAACCAATGCAGAGTCCCCTGTCCGAATCAAATCCAGATTCCGCAGTTCAAATCCGAAATGGACTGTTCCGGTAAAGACCCGGCCGTTTCGAACAATCTGCGGATCATTCTCCAGATATTCAATTGTACCAACAGGCTCCGACCAAATCCCGGTTCCGCTCAGCAGCAGAACAACGACAAAAAGCAAACCCACGCTGTGTCTGTTCCTATACCCCAAGTTCCTGCCTCCTGCCCACAAATATATCATGCAGCAGCGGATTTTCATGCGGGAGATGTCCAAAAACACGCCGCCACACCGCCTCGCTTTCCATACACAGATACATCGGATAGCTGCTGCCGAATTCTTCGGCAACAGCCCGGTACATTTCCACCCGTATCGGCTGCAGATACCGCAATTTTCCATCCCTGGAAGGAACAAACTCATCGTACAAGTATGGACGGTCGGTCATTTTTTTCCGCAAAGCCGGGGTAAACCGTACCGATCCCAGGCTTATCCACGCGACATCCTTCGGATTAAATGCGGTTAATTGACGGGCAAGCTTCCGGTACTGCGTCTCCCAATCCGGCACACGAATCATCGGATCGAAATGAAAGGCTACGCGGTATCCGGCTTCCACAGCTCTCTCGGCAGCCCTTATCCGTCGTCCCAAAGAGACTGCGGTCCCTTCTTCCTCTCGTATGACCGACGGGGGATTCACAGAGAACCCGATAACTGCCCGGCCCTTTGACTCGATATTCAGCAAGTGCTGTACAAAATCCGTTTTTGTCTTTGCCTCGAACTGTACATTCGGCAGTTCCGCTGCAGCACGTATCAATACAGCAGAAAGCCCGGTAAGCGGATCCAGCTGCAGCGAATCCCCCACCTCTCCGGTTCCAACCCTGAGAACCGGCAGTTGGGCTGCTGCCCTTCGCATGGCTTCTATAGCCGGCTGCGGATCAACCTGGACCACCAGCGGGCTGAAATTCAGGTAGCTTTGCATTATGCAGTAGCTGCAGCCCAGGCTGCAGCCGATGAAGGCATCCAGGGTATGGTAGTTGCAGCATTGATGGATACGGGTCCCGGGGCATGGGGTTAACGGCTCTCCCCGCACGGTCTGCAGCAACAGAGACCGCTGATTCCGGAACTCTTCGGGAATATCCTGGGCGCTGCTTACACAGCTCCACGGCAGATCGCCGAGCTGCTCGGCCACATTCCGGAAGGCCGAGTGGTTCTCGGCCTCCGGGGTAAAATAGATCCGGTCGATTATGCTTTTATAATAGGTCGAGGTACTCATCTATATGCTCCTGCAGTGAGGTCAGTGCAGCAATCTGGGCTGCAAGCTCCTCTCTGGATCGGACAGCACAGGTAATACTCACACTATCCCCCTCAAGGTTCTCCGGCAGCTGGAGCTGAATACGCATTCCGGCAAAGTCCCGCTGCTGCATCTCGGCCGAACGCATCTGCCGTGCCGCGAGTTCAGGATAGCGCAAACGGTACACCACCGCAGCAGGATCCTCCCCGGCAAGTATCTCCGTGCACAGACCCAATACCTGCTCCGAAGTCCGCTGATCGCGCCGGGCAATCTCGGCAAGCCGGGTCAGCACAATACGTCGCTTGCTGAATCCGATGTTCGCAATACATGCAAGGCGCACAACCTCTTCAGGCAGATCGGCAATCGAGACGGCGGTGCGAATATCTACATGGCCGTTCGATGCTGCAGCCTGCAGCATCCCCGGTAGGGTCCTGTACTGTTCCAGATGTGCTCTGAAACTGCCCTTACGCTGCACCAGCGGCTCTATACGGCGTTTCTCGCTCTCCTCGAGTGACAGCTCCGTCATAAGCCGGTCTATGCGGTCCATTTCTGCAAAGCTGTACTGGTCCGTCCTGTTTTCCTGCATCAGCAGGACATGCATGATCTCAAAGGGAGTCAAGGAACTGATATCTGCAACCGGGAGTACGGTTTGGCTGTCGCGCTCTGCGGCAGCCTCTATATACCGAAACCCCCACACCACACAGCGGTTGCAGTACAGAACCGGCAGATGAATACTCGGAACTGTCTGTTCAGGCTCATCAAACACCCGAAAGGAGTTTTCCTTCGAATCGGAAAGATGCTGTGCGAGCTCTCCGGCTGTCATCAGAGAAATCCCGACTCCGGTGAGCTTTGTAGTATCAGACATATTACCATTAATACGCGGGTATTGCATTGCATGTCAACAATAGCGCCAGGTATTCAAAACCCCTGTGTAGTCTTGATATGAATACCTCGTACCATATTGACAGGTGACCATTGCTTTCCATAGGATGTAGCCATGAATCCTCTACAGGTCACCATCGTCGGAGCCGGCACAGTCGGCGGAAATACAGCCAGCATTCTTCTTGCAGAAGCCGATAAAATCACCGCGCGCAGCGGGTGCGCAATACAGCTCCGCGCAATTGCCTCAAAGAATTTTGATGTCGCCGACCGGCTAGGACTTCCCCAGTCCCTCTACACAGAGGATACGGATGCGG
The DNA here is from genome assembly GCA_964486425.1 of uncultured Spirochaeta sp. Lineage (GTDB taxonomy): Bacteria > Spirochaetota > Spirochaetia > DSM-27196 > DSM-8902 > Spirochaeta_B. Next base: position 13,447 of record CAZANF010000038.1, read on the forward strand.
CCATTACCGATCCCGAAACCGATGTGGTAGTCGAGCTTATCGGGGGTATCCATCCCGCAAAGGAAATTATTACTACAGCACTGCAGGCAGGAAAGCATGTAGTTACTGCCAACAAGGCCCTGTTAGCCTACTACGGTCATGAACTGATGGGCATCGCACGCGAGAATAATGTTGCGCTGGCCTTCGAAGCCAGCTGTGCAGGCGGGGTGCCCATAATCCGCATACTTACCCAGGCCATGCTGGGCGAGCAAATCGACGCCATATACGGGATCCTGAACGGTACCTGTAACTATATTCTGAGCAAGATGGGCAGCTCTTCGTATGAAGAGGCTCTGGCCGAGGCTCAGGAACTGGGTTTAGCGGAGGCCGATCCTACCCTGGATGTCAGCGGGGAGGATACCGCACACAAGATCGCCATTCTTTCCACCCTGGCCTTCGGCTCGCGCGTCTCTATGGAATCGATCCAGACCATCGGTATCGATACCCTGGATCCGGCGGATATTCGCTACGCCCAGCGGCTCGGCTACGTGGTAAAACTCCTGGCAATGGCTCAACGGACGGCTGAAGGCCCTCACGTTATGGTGAGCCCCGCCTTTATTCCAAAGAAACACCCTCTGGCGCGGGTAGATAACGCCTTTAACGCAATAAGTCTGTACTCCAACAACCTCGGTCATACCCAGTATTACGGGCGGGGGGCCGGGGGACGACCGACTGCCTCAGCGGTGGTGAGCGATATCATCAGCCTGGGCGCAGGAACCTATACCAAAGCCTTTGCCGGTTCTCATATCTGGTCCGACCAGGCCGAACCGCTGCAGATAATTCCGGAATCCATGATGGAATTCCGCTACTATCTGCGTCTGGAACTGAATGATGTGGCAGGCGCCCTTGCAGAAATCACCTCGGTATTTGCCAGACACGGCATCAGCATTGCGTCCATGCTGCAGGATGAGCGATGGGAGCATGACAGCTATATCCCGGTGATTATCACCGTACATCCAACGGCCGCCGCCAAAATCCAGTCGGCCATCTCGGAGATAGAAAGCCTGCCGGTGGTAAATCAGCGTGCTACCCTGTACAGCATGGTGGATGAGCACCCGGAAACCCCGGGGCTGGGATAACCAGGCCCGGGAACCGGCTAAAACAAGGCGGCAAACGGATCCCACACCGCAAGAACCACAGCAATCACTATTGCCGGCAGATAATCGCCGGTTTTAATCTTACGCATACCTGTCAGGTTTATGCCTATCATTAAAATGAGCGCGCCGCCGGTCCCGGAGATCTCGCTCAGCATAAGATCGGTCATAAAGGGAGAAACGGTACCGGCGAGCAGCGTCAATGCTCCCTGATACAGGAGAACCGTCACCGCAGACAGTGCAACCCCTGCCCCCATGGCTGCAGCCAGGATAATCGCAATGCTGCCGTCCAGAACGGATTTAGTCAGCAGTATCTCATAGGATCCGGCAGCTCCTGCCTGCAGGGCCCCCAGGATCGCCATCGCCCCCACGCAAAACAGTACAGATGAGGTCAGAAAGCCTTCGGAGAATTGATCATGCGACGAGATACCACTGCTCTTCACCCATTCACCAAAGCGATACAGGATATCCTCAATACCGATGAGAGTACCGATTATCCCGCCGATCACCAGGGAAAGGGCGACATACAAAAGCCGCTCGCTGCTCAGCGCCATACTCATACCGATTATGAGGGTAAAAACTCCAATCCCCAGAAACAGGCTGTCCTTAATCGCCGGGGTTACCCATCGACGACCGACAATCCCCAAAAACGCCCCGGCCGCCACGGCGACGGCATTAATCACTGTTGCAATCATAGCCAGAAACTATATCAGTTCATGGAATCATGTTCGATAGGGAATCGCAAAATAACCGTTACTCCGGGAGAGGTATCCTCAAACAGAACCGTACCAAATAACTGAGCCGCCAGAGATTGCACCAGCGTGAGCCCAAGTGTTTGGGGATTAGATGGATCCAGCCCAGCAGGCATACCGATCCCGTCGTCAACGACCTGGATCTCGCGCTGATCCCCGTACTGGTGCATGGCAACCCGCACCATTCCTCTGCTTCTCCCGTTGAATGCATGCAGTACTGCATTCGAAAGCAGCTCATTCAACAGAATACTGGCGGTAGTAGCCTTGTCCACCTGGAGATATATCGAATCCAGGTTATACATAATGGAGAGGTCCAGGCCGGCCGGTTTCA
>CAZANF010000039.1:0-2739 GCA_964486425.1 uncultured Spirochaeta sp.
ATGTCGGGTGAGGCGTCATTTACATACCCTAGTGAACCATGATTCGGCAGATGAGCTTCGTCAGGACCGCCGGCAATTACCGACACCGTATGCGGATCCGGAGAGAAGCCGCTGGTTAGTTCCACGGATCCGAACGACGGATCTCCCTGTATATCGAATGCAGTTACAGTAACTGCGGCCGCAGCAAGCATCAGGATAGATGCATATATCATCCGTTTTTTCATGAGCTTAGTTTAGCGCATTTCTGCTGGTAAAACTGTTTTTTGTGAAAGATTTCTTTAATCATCTTGACTATGTTTATTGATTTAGTTATTAGTGTAGAAAGAATATATCAGGAGGATGCTATGAAGAAATCAGTTCTGCTTGTTCTTGTCGGTTTTGGGGCTTTGGTGCTGACAAGCTGTGGTGGCGGAGGAGACAGCGGGAACGGTGAAGGCACCGCAGAGGCCGATCACGAGCTGCTTCATGTATCATATGATATTGCGCGGGAGATTTACCGGAATCTTAACGAGGCCTTCATTCCGTATTACGAAGAACAGACTGGCCGGCGGGTGCATATCGAGCAGTCCCATGCCGGTTCAAGCCGTCAGGCGCGCTCGGTCGCAGCCGGACTGGATGCCGACGTGGTAAGTATGAACCAGTTTCTGGATATTCAGCTGCTGTATGACTCAACAGTTGATCAGCCGGACGGTCCGATTATTCCCGAGGACTGGTACACCAGGTATCCGAATAATTCGAGTCCGTACAGCTCGACAATGGCTTTTGTAGTGCGAACCGGGAACCCCAAGAATATTCAGGACTGGGATGATCTGGTTCGGGACGATGTACAGATTGTCGCGCCGAACTACAAGACTACCGGAAACGGCAGGTTCAGTTATTTGAATGCATGGGCATATGGACTCAACCGGGCGGACCCGGACATGAGCGAGGCGGAGCGTCAGCAGGCGGCCGCCGACTTTGTACAGGGAATACTGGCGAACACTGAAGTCCTGGCATCGGGCGGTCGCTCCGCAACCACGGCCTTTGTGGAAAACAACCAGGGGGATGTACTGCTGACCTTTGAATCCGAGGTAAATCTGATTGTACAGGACCTTGGACCGGAACGTTTTGAGGTTGTCGTGCCCAGCTACGGAATCGATGCGGTTATGTATGTTGTTGCCGTAGACAAGTATGCCGAAGAAAAGGGAAACCTGCAGGTTGCGCGTGATTACTGGGATTTTATCTACACTGAACGTGGACAGGAGATTGTAGCCGAGTCGTATTACCGTCCCTATGATCAGGATGTAGCCGCAAGATATGCGGATCTGCTGCCCGAACTGGAGCTGTTCGATGTCGATGAGGTGTTCGGCGGCTGGGAACAGGCTAATCAGGATCATTTCGTAGACGGCGGCAGCTTCGATATCCTGATGCAGGAGCTTGGCCGGAATTAAGGAGACCGCATGGATGTGACAACTCTGATACCGCCGCGACGGAAAAAACAGGTTCCCATCCTCCCCGGTCGGGGACTCAGTCTGGGGATTACAATTACCTATCTGAGTTTCATCGTACTGCTGCCGTTAGGCGGTTTGACGATCGCTGCCGGCGGGGCTGGTTGGGATGCGATCTGGAGCGGGGTCACCAGCCCGATGGCGGTAGCTACCTACCGGATTACCCTGTTGTCGGCCTTTGCGGCGGCATTGATTAATGCTGTGCTGGGCACCATTACCGCATGGTGCCTGGCTCGCTACCGTTTTCCGGGACGCGGTTTCATGGACACTATAATCGATCTGCCGTTTGCCCTGCCCGGTGCGGTCGGCGGACTTGCACTGGTGAGTGTGATCGCAGACAACGGCCTGATCGGACGATTTCTGGAGCCGCTGGGAATCAGTATCGCTTACACCGTCTGGGGGGTACCCCTTGCACTGCTGTTCGTCGGGATCCCTTTTGTCGTACGTTCGGTTGAGCCGGTAATCGAGAGCCTGGATCCGGCAATGGAAGAGGCGGCTGCCAGTCTGGGAGCGAATCGTTTTCTGACCTTCTGGCGGGTCATTCTGCCCGGTATTCTGCCGGCGATACTCTCCGGTTTCACCATGGCTCTGGCTCGCGGATTAGGTGAATACGGCAGCGTAATATTCGTAGCCGGGAATGTCCCCTTTAAATCAGAGGTGACCAGCCGGCTCATTTACAACCGGCTGGATCAGTATGATACGGTCGGTGCTACCGCCGTCGCACTGCTCATGGTCCTGGCTGCCTTTGTTATTCTGCTGCTGCTGAATATCCTGCAGCTCTGGCAGCAGCGACGCATTGGAGGTAAGGCATGAATCAGGAACGAATGCGGCCCCGTTCGGCTTCAGCCTGGGTGCTTGTTGCAGTTGCAGCCGTTTTTCTGACGGTCATGATTATTCTTCCGGTGATTTCCATTCTGACTATGGCCCTCCGGGAGGGTCTTTCGGGACTCGCACAGGGAATAACCCGACGTGAAACGATCTCCGCCATCAGTCTGAGCATATGGGTTATGGCCATAAGCCTGCCGGTTACCGCGGTATTCGGTATTGCGGCGGCATGGGCCCTGACGAAGTTCAGCTTCCCGGGCAAGAAGATTCTGCTGGTGCTGATCGATCTGCCGCTCTCGCTTTCACCGGTAGTGGTCGGACTCATGTTCATACTATTGTACGGGCGATACGGGCTTTTCGGATCATTCCTGCAGGGAATCGGGGTGCAGGTTATTTTCGCCCCGCCGGGACTGGTCCTGACTACGCT
>CAZANF010000039.1:2839-15568 GCA_964486425.1 uncultured Spirochaeta sp.
AGGGAATCGGGGTGCAGGTTATTTTCGCCCCGCCGGGACTGGTCCTGACTACGCTCTTTATTCTGCTGCCGCTGGTGGTGCGGGAGCTTATTCCCAGTATGCAGGAGCTCGGCAGCAGCGAGGAAGAGGCCGCCCTCACCCTGGGTGCGAACGGGTGGCGGATGTTTTTTCGGGTAACACTGCCGAATATTCGCTGGGCCCTGCTGTACGGGCTGATCCTCTCTGCGGCCAGGGCTGCCGGGGAGTTCGGAGCGGCGAGTGTCGTTTCCGGATTGATCCGCGGCAATACCATTACCCTGCCGCTGCAGATTGATATTTACTACAACGAATATATGACCACCATGGCGTTTGCATCCTCCACAATCTTTTTCGGGTTTGCTGCAGTTACCCTTGTAGCCAAACGTGTAGTTGCGTATCGCTTGAATCGGGAACTGAAACACAAGGAGGCCGCAGATGCAGCATAAGGATTCTCGCTCAAAATCTATCGGGTCAACCTATCTCGAGGCACGCGGGGTTACCAAACGTTTCGACGGGTTTACGGCGGTCGACAATGTAGATCTGGCAATCCCCGGCGGCCAGCTGGTTGCGCTGCTGGGACCCTCCGGCTGCGGGAAGACTACGCTGCTGCGGATGCTGGCCGGGCTGGAGACCCCGGATGCCGGTGATGTACATATTGATACACAGAGTCAGATCGGGATTCCGGTTACCAGGCGCCGGGTCGGATTTGTGTTTCAGCATTATGCCCTGTTCCGGCATATGACGGTGTTTGAGAATGTCGCCTTCGGACTGCGGGTCAAGCCCAAGGCCGAGCGTCCCCCGAAGGAGGAGATTGCCCGGCGGGTGCATGAGCTGCTGGGATTGGTGCAGCTGGACAATCAAAGCAGCAAGTATCCGGATCAGATGTCCGGGGGACAGCGGCAGCGGGTTGCACTGGCACGAGCCCTTATTGTGCAGCCGAAGATTCTGCTGCTGGATGAACCCTTTGGCGCACTGGATGCCAATGTTCGCAAGGATCTCCGCCGTTGGCTGCGTCGTCTGCATGATGAACTGCATATCACCTCCATCCTGGTAACCCACGACCAGGACGAGGCGCTGGAGGTAGCCGACCGGATCGTAGTCATGAATAAAGGCCGTATTGAACAGGACGGGAGTCCCGAGGAGATATATCTGCATCCGGCGAATGAGTTCGTGTATCGATTTCTGGGCGCGGTGAATGTATTCCATGGCCGTATAGAGGGCGACCGGCTGGTTCAGTATTCGCCTTCGGACAGACCGGAGCCGGCAGCAGCTGCAGGGAACACCCCGATCTATGTCCGGCCGCACGAGATGTCGCTCCGGCTGCAGCCGGAGCCAGGCTACCTGGCCGCCAGGGTTGCCCGCATCGGCTTTTCCGGCGCAACCGCGCGCATCGAGGTCCATCTTGAGCAAACCGGACGGGAGGTCGAGATTATGCTCCCGCTTGCGGAGTATCAGGAACTCCACCCGGTTGAAGGGCAGCGGGTATTCGTTGCCCCGACCGGGTTTACCGAGTTTGACGACTATCAGATTTAGATCCTGAGCAAAGGGCAGTGGACAGAGATACCCGACGGTCGTAGTATAAGGGAATGAAGTTTTCCGCATCGCTGTTTGATACCTGCATGTTCCCGATTGAGGTTCTGAGCTTCGCGGCTATCCGGCGCGAGCTGGCAGGAAGAGTGTCGGGGCGGCTGCTGGAGATCGGACCGGGTACCGGTGCCAATATGTCTGCCTTGGCGGCTTTTGCAAATGGACGACTCACCGGGTACACTGGGATTGATCCGGGGCCGACGCCGGCGCTGGTGAAACGGCTTCGTGATATGACGGCTGAAACCGGTGTGCCTGTCCGGATCGTGGAGGGAAGTGCCGAGGATATGCCTTTTGCCGACAACAGCTTCGATACGGTGCTGGTGACACTGGTGCTCTGTTCGGTACGCAGCCAGGGTGAGGCTTTGCGGGAGATTCGTCGTGTACTGGCTCCCGGCGGACGCTTGCTGTACATGGAGCATGTTATCCATCCGGGACCTGGTGTGGCTGCGGTTATGAACACCATAGATCCGCTGTATAACCGGATAACCCGGGAATGCCATCTGAATCGGGATACCAGGCAGGCCCTGCTGTCGGCCGGCTTCTGCCTCACTGATTTCCACCGCCATCGCAGCGGTCTTCTTATCTGGGGGGAATCCTGTGTGCGGGGTGAATACTGCCCGGATACCGGTAGCCCTTCAACTACAGTTTGACACAGTGTCCGCTTTGGCATATGGTGAAATCAAGACATGGAAATAGTAAAGAAGAAATTCGGATCGGGGTTCGACGGAACCCCAGTTGATATAGTCACCATCTCCAACAGCAGCGGAATTACCATGCAGTGCATGTCGTACGGGGCCAGCCTGGTCTCCCTGCAGATGCCGGGGCGCGATGGTTCAGCAGAGGATATCGTACTGGGATTCGACCGCTTTGACGACTATCTGAAGCCGCATCCGTATGTTGGTGCTACAGTCGGCAGGGTAGCCGGTCGAATAAGCGGGGGGCAGTTCTCACTCGGGGGGAAGACCTACAACCTCGAGCGGAACGACGGACATAATCACTTGCACGGTGGCCGGACAGGCTTCGATAAGGTTATCTGGACACCGCATATCTATGGTGACGGCGAAGAGGCCGGGGTTCTGTTCCGTCGTGAAAGCCCGGACGGAGAGGAAAACTATCCAGGAAAACTGTCTGCAGTCGTGAACTATGCATTGAATGAGCGCAATGAACTCTCTATCCGCTATTCGGCAGAGACGACAAAGCCCACACCGATTAACCTTACCAATCATACCTACTGGAATCTCGGGGGCGGAAAGGAATCAATCCTGAACCATAAGCTGCGCATCAATTCGAATCATTATCTGCCGGTAGACGAGCATAACGTACCAATGGGCGAGATTCTCAATACCGACGGTACCCCAATGGATTTTTCCCATGCCCGATTGATCGGCAGGGATATTAAACTGGTACCGGGAGGATATGATCATTGCTATGTACTTCCCGAGGCTGAAACCCGGCTGCGGCCGGCTGCTATTCTGAATCACCCCGAATCCGGGCGTACCATGGAGGTATATACCACACAGCCGGGACTGCAGCTGTATACTGCAAATCAGCTGCGGGATATTGTCGGGAAAAACGGTGTGCATTACGGAAAGCACTCCGGGGTATGCCTGCAGACCATGCATTATCCTGATTCGGTAAATCAGCCGGAGTTCCCTTCTGTTATATTGCGTCCGAAAGAAGAGTACCTGCAGGAAACGGTATACAGATTTTCAATTCGCTGACCGGTACGGACAGCAGACTGCGCGGCAGCTGCTGTGAAGAAAAAAAAGCCGTGCCGGGAGTGAATCCCTGCACGGCTTCTTCAGTTTACGGAGCTTAGCCGGTTACCTGGATCTTGCGCGGCTTTGCCTGATCCTTAATCGGCAGATTCAGACGCAGTATTCCGTTTTCCAGGTTGGCCTTGATCTTTTCAGAATCAATTTGCTGCCCAAGATTATAGGTTCGTTGAAACTCGCCATAGCGCCGCTCACGCAGCAGGTAGTTTTGCTCCTCGCTCACCGGCTTTCGCTCTCCGGTGATGGTAAGGGTCGTTCCGTCTACCTCAATCCCGATACTGTCCCGCGGGATTCCGGGCATTTCCAGTTCCAGTACAACGCTTCCGTCCTTTTCCGTACGGGTCTCTGTTCGTGGTTTTAACCAGTTTTTCATTTCTTTGCTCCTTCTCATGTTAATTCGCCCTACTTGCCTGCATCCGGTGATATGGAAATCTTCTGCGGTTTTGCCTGCGGGGATTTGGGAACCCGTAAATGCAGCACTCCGTTCTCCATTTTTGCCGATACCTTGTCGCCATCAATGCCGTCCGGCAGGGTCAAGGACCGTTCAAATGCTCCGCTCTCTTCCCGGGTCACCCCAGCTTCTTTCTCATGGGTCTCGGTATGTCGAGTGCCCTTAATGGTGAGAACGTTGCTGGTAAGTGTTACATCGACATCCTGGGAGCGAACACCCGGCAGATCCGCATGTACCTCGTAAGCGTCCTCTTTCTCAACCACATCCAGCCGGGGATATAGATCGGTCCATCGCTGGGCTCGATTCAGCATATACCCTTCGAATAATCGGTCAAGTTCCTGATCCCAATCCTGCAGTGCTCGCAACGGTGAATTCCATGCTACTAAATTCATAATGCACCTCCTTGATTCCGCCCGACGCTGATAGTAATCGTACGGGCGATAGTATTTTTATCTTTCAGTAAATATTCTGCAGGAATCGTGCCAAGTTATCAGGACGAAGAAACCCGGATTTTTACCGATCAATGAGCGATAGATGTTTTTAAAATGTTGCTATATATGGATTTATTTAAATCGATTCTGTGAAGGAAATTTTCAGGATTTGCCCGGGAAGATGGCCCTGTATCATAAGGGAACGGGGCGGTTGATCCCGGTCGTGAATATGGGTCATTTTTGCGCATAGCGAATGCAGAGCCGGATCCCGATATTTCATTTTGATCCATTGTATTGAGCCCGATGCGGTTTCGCGGTAATCTGACGGATATGAACGAGTCAATACGTGTCCGGCTAAAACAGCTGCGGGCGGCAATGCGGCAGCAGGGATTACAGGCGTGGATTGTGTACAACACGGATCCGCATATGAGCGAGTATGCTCCGGAGCGATGGAGGAGCCGGGCATTTATGTCAGGGTTTGATGGTTCCGCCGGAACACTGGTGGTCACTGCGGACCCGGATGATGGCGGGACGGCGGCGCTTTGGACCGACGGGCGCTATTATCTGCAGGCCGGGACGCAGCTATCCGGCAGTGGAATCGAGCTGATGCGCGATGGTATGCCGGACACCCCCGATATCCCGGGGTACCTGTCGCAGGTACTGTCAAAGCTGGCCAGTCGGCCCGGTTCGGCGGAGGGTGGCTCTGCGACGTCTGGAGCTGCTGCAAAAGTGGGAGCGACAGCAAAGGTGGGAGCCGCCGCGGAATGTATCTCCCTGCGGCAGGCGCGCAGCCTTGCCCAGCGGCTCTCGCAGCACAACCTGCAGCTTGAGCTTGGACCGGATGTAATAGACACTGTGTGGCCGGAACGTCCGGGCATACCCTCGGCTCCGGTGCGGGACTTCCCTGGTGAGGCTGCAGGAGAATCCAGGCGTGAACGGCTCACTCGGGTCAGGTCCATTATGCGTGAACAGGGTATCGATACCCTGTTGGTCGGCAGCCTGGACGATCTTGCATACCTGTTTTTACTGCGTGGTGAGGATGTAGCCTATAACCCGGTATCGGTAGGCTATGCAATAATAGAACAGGATCGCTGTCGCGTGTATCTTCCCCCGGCAAAGCACGGCTCGGCCGGCTTTCTCGCTGCGGACGGAATCGAGCTGTGTCCATATGACGCAATACAGGCCGATGTTGCGTCCTTTCCTGAAGGAACCACGGTTGCGGTTGATCCGGACAGGACCAACGCCGGTCTCTGGTACTCCCTGCCGGACGGGGTGGATGTTCGGGAACAGGTACTGCCGAGTATAGCCATGAAATCTTGCAAGAATCCGGTCGAGATTACCAATATTCGTCAGGCGATGCGGACAGACGGCGCGGCTATGGTACGCTTTCTGCGCTGGGTCAAGGAGCATCCTGCAGTAGAAGAGCTTGATGAGCTGGAGGCAGCCGAACAGCTGCGGCGCATACGGGCGAAACACCCGGCATACATGGGGGATTCCTTTCCGGCGATTGCAGGGTTTGGGCCCAACGGCGCGATTGTGCATTATGCAGTGACCCCCGAAAGCAGCCGCCCGTTTTCCCGTGAAGGGCTGTTTCTTATTGACAGCGGGGCCCACTATGCCTGGGGAACGACCGACATTACCCGGGTAGTGTGCTGGGATTCCCCGAGCCAGGCGGTTCGCCGTGACTACACCCTGGTGCTGAAGGGGCATATTGCACTGGCGACTGCGCGTTTTCCGCGCGGCACGCGCGGTATTCAGCTGGATACCCTGGCCCGCCGGTCGCTCTGGCAGAATGGACTGGACTATCGGCATGGAACCGGCCACGGGGTAGGCTACTGCCTGCCGGTACATGAAGGTCCGCAGTCGATCAGTACCAGGATGGTTGATACCGCTCTGCAGCCGGGAATGCTGACCAGCAATGAGCCGGGTCTGTACCGGGACGGGGCATACGGTATCCGTCTCGAGAACCTCATTCTCACCATGCCGGACAGTCAGTACCAGGATTTTTTGTGTTTTGAAACCCTCACGCTGTGCCCGTTCGAGCGGGATCTCATTGATGTGTCCCTGCTGAATCAGAATGAACTGAACTGGATTGACCGCTATCATGACCGGGTCCTGGCTGAGCTGCAGGGGCTGGTCGACGGTGCGGACAGGGCTTTTTTGACTCGGATGTGCTCACCTTTGGCCGGGCCGCAAGAAACAAAGATCAGGAGCGCACACCATGAGTAGGTATACCCCCGGGAAGATGCTCGGCATTATCGGCGGAGGGCAGCTGGGCCGCATGCTGATCCCGGAGGCCCGGCGTTTGGGGCTTGGAGTTGCCGTGTACAGCGGGTCTCCGGATGATCCTGCGGTCGGCAGTGCCGATCATTTTATGCAGGGGGACCTTACCAGCGCGGACGGGATTGCCGAGTTCGCACGCGGCTGTGATTATCTTACAATCGAGATTGAGCACGTTTCCCTTGAGGGGCTGCAGCGGGCGGAGAGGTCCGGCTGCAGTGTGTTTCCCTCGTCTGCGAGCCTGGGGATTGTCCAGGACAAGCTCACGCAGCGCCGCTGCTTTACCGGCCTGCCCCAGCCCAGGTTTACGGAGATCCCGCCGTATCCGGCAGACCCGGGCGATGAAGCGGGCTGGCGGGAGCAGGTGGTGAGGGCTGCAGAGGACTTCGGGTTTCCGGTGGTGCAAAAGACGCGGCGCGGCGGGTATGACGGTCGCGGGGTTGCGGTTCTGAGGTCCAGGGATGATATCCTGTCGGCTGATGGGGCCCTGCTGTGTGCCGACAGCTATCTGGAGGCCTTTGTGCCCCTGGTAAAAGAGCTGGGGGTTATTGCTGCCCGCTCGACATCCGGGGAGACGGCCGTCTTTCCGGTCACTGAAATGCGGTTTGATGCGGCGACGAATATCTGTACCAGCGTCGCCTTTCCGGCCAGGGTTACTGCCCAGGCCGCTGCCGCCGCCGTTGCGACGGCACGCGAGGCGGCAGCGCGTCTGGAGGTTGTCGGACTGCTGGCGGTTGAGCTGTTCGTAGCGGAAAACGGCGAGGTGCTGCTGAACGAGGTTGCGCCGAGACCGCATAACTCCGGCCACGGGACTATCGAAGGATTGCCCACCAGTCAGTTCGGGCAGCATTTGCGTGCCGGACTGGGGCTGCCGCTGGGGTCGATGCAGCCGGTTATTCCGACGGTCATGAACAACCTGCTGGGAGCCGAACAGGCCGATGGCCGGCCGGTTATACACGGGCTGCAGGAGACCCTGTCGATACCCGGTACGCAGCTGCACTGGTATGGCAAACCGCAGGTCCGCCCCGGCAGAAAGATGGGGCATCTTACGGTAACAGCGGACAGCCTGGAGAAGGCTTTGGCACATGCGGACAAGGCTGCTCAGCTCATCCGCATTGAGTCGGCGTAGCTGGGCTGGAACCGGCAGGCGGGAATGAGAACATGCATGGAATGAGAGCAGGGGGAATGAAGTGAGTATACGCGTAGGAATAATTATGGGCAGCGATTCTGATCTGCCGGTTATGCGACCGGCGGCCGATATTCTTGAGTCGCTGGGTATCGGGTTCGAGATGACGATTGTATCGGCCCACCGCACCCCGGGGCGCATGTACGAGTATGCGCAGTCGGCGGTGGATCGCGGGCTACGGGTAATAATCGCCGGAGCCGGCGGTGCGGCTCACCTGCCGGGGATGGTTGCGGCGCTCACCCCGCTGCCGGTAGTCGGGGTTCCGGTGCGCGGCAGTAATCTGGAGGGCCTGGACAGCCTGCTGTCGATCGTGCAGATGCCGCGCGGGGTTCCGGTGGCTACGGTGGCGATTAACAACGGGGTAAATGCCGGGCTCCTGGCTGCACGCATCCTCGGATCAGCCGATGCCGAGGTGCAGCAGCGGATAGAGGCTTATCAGTCTTCTCAGGAACGCGAGGTTATGGAGAAGGTTCGAAGGCTTGAGCAGGAGCTGCATCCTCCCGGGTGATGTCCATGTACAGCAGATCGTGCCGGCTGCCCTTCAGGCAGATTGCCTCGCGCAGCCGGCCGGCATGCTTGAATCCTGCCCGCTCGTAACTGCGGATCGCGCGCTGGTTGCAGCCGTATACCCGCAGATAGATCGCATGCAGATTCAGAAAGTCGAAACCGTAGCCGACCAGTGCTGTCAGTGCTTCGCTGCCGTATCCCCGGCCCCAATGGGCCTTGCTGCCGATAAATATCCCCGCTTCGGCGGTCCCGTTCAGCTGGTCGATGCTGTCCAGCCCGCAGTTGCCGATCAAGCTGTCCGTAGCTGCATCGACAATCCCGTAGGTATGCTTTTTTGCCAATCCAGCCAAAAACTCGGGTTCATTCGACATGGAGATCATCATACCCGAGACCATAAGGTTTTCAGCAACCTCCATATCGTTGAGCCACTCCACATACTGCGGGGCATCCGCAACATCAATCGGTGACAGATACACGCGTGAGCCGCGGATTTTAGGGTAATAGGGCATGGTTTTCTCCTGCAGTTATTTCAGTTCAAAGGTGACCTGCACCCGGGCAGTGATGGTGTAGTCTCCGGCCGAGATCGGGGTGGCCTCGGCAGAGCGGGCATACATAACCATATCGGACTCCTGCCGCGGTATTCCGCCGCCGTATTCCTCGTTCACCCACAGCGCGTCGCCCAATTCCGCCTCGTGGGCGGCGGCCATACGCGTCGCCTTGCTCCGGGCGTGCTCCATCGCCAGCTCAAGGGCGCGGAGCTCCGCCTCGGCTGTGCTGGATACCTGAAACCGGACATTCCGCACCGAGTCGGCGCCGGCACTGAATGCTGTATCGAGCACGGTACCGACCATGTCCGGGTCATCCAGGGTTACCTGGATGGTGTTTACGACCCGGTAGTACGGCTCAGTCCGGGTGTCTTCGTCTTCCCGGCTGTGCTGCGGCGGGCGCTGAATCATTACGGAATAGTTGATTGTTCTGATCTCGTCCCGGGATATCCCCAGTTCATCCAGACTCCGGTACAGCTCCTGCATGCGTTCGGCGTTGTCCTGTACGGCGCTCTGTGCCTGGGGATCCTCGGTTTCGACCCCAATATCCAGGGTCGCGATATCCGGGGTCAGGCTGATGGAACCCTCCCCGGAAACCGAGATGCTGCGGGGTGCAGCCGGTTCGGAACTGCCGCCGCCCCATACCGCTGCTGCGGCTATCGTCAGGAGCAAAACGGCGATTGCATTCTGTTTGTGCTTCATTGAAATCATTCCTCCAATATACCACATCACATCGGGCACGCACATACCGGGTGCCTGTCGCCGTAAACATTATCCACCCTGGCGACTGCCGGCCAGAACTTGTGCTCATGCACCCAGGGAAGCGGATATGCGGCGGCCTGTCTGCTGTAGGGGTGATGCCATTCGTCGGTGGTGAGCTCGCTCAGGGTGTGCGGGGCGTTTCGCAGCAGGTTGTCATCCGGATCCGCCTCGCCGTCGGCAATACTGCGGATCTCGTTCCGGATGCTGATCATCGCCTCGCAGAATCGGTCCAGTTCGGTTTTGGATTCGCTCTCGGTAGGCTCAATCATAAGGGTGCCGGGTTCGGGCCATGACATGGTCGGGGCATGGAAGCCGTAATCAATCAGCCGCTTGGCAACGTCCTCTACGGTTATCCCGCAGGTCTTCTGCAGCGGACGCAGATCCAGGATGCATTCATGTGCGGTTCGTCCGTGCTCGTTGCGGTACGAGATCGGGTAGTGTTCCTGCAGGCGGGCGGCAATATAGTTGGCGTTCAGAATGGCGACCTCGGAGGCATGCTTCAGCCCGGCCGCCCCCATCATGCGGATATAGGCATAGGTGATCGGCAGGATGCCGGGGCTGCCGAACGGGGCGGCGGAAACCGGGGGCGCCGGCGGGGGATCGCCGCGGTCCGGACGCGCTGCGGCGGTGTCGTAATGCTGCCGCGGCGGAAGAAACGGCATAAGGTGCGCAGCGGCGCATACCGGCCCAACGCCCGGTCCACCCCCGCCGTGCGGGATGGCGAAGGTCTTGTGCAGATTCAGATGGCAGACATCAGCCCCGATTTGTGCAGGCGAGGTAATGCCGGTCATGGCATTCATGTTCGCACCGTCCAGATACACCTGGCCGCCGACTGCATGCACCAGCTCGCAAGCGGCCCGGATGTTGCTGTCGAATACCCCGTGGGTTGACGGGTAGGTAATCATAATAGCCCCGACGGCATCTCTCTGACGGTCGATTTCCTGCTCCAGTGCGGTCAGGTCGATGCTGCCGTCCTCTGCCGAGGGCAGGGTGACTACTCGGTAGCCTGCCATGATGGCGCTGGCGGGATTGGTGCCGTGGGCACTGTCCGGCACCAGGCAGACCCTGCGCTGTTCCTCGCCTCGGCTGCGGTGGTATGCGCGGATCATCATCAGTCCGGTGAACTCGCCCTGGGCGCCGGAGTTCGGCTGCAGGGTTACCCCCGGCAGTCCGGTGATGCGGGACAGATACTCCGATATTGCTGCAATGAGATCCCGGTAGCCGCGTGCATGAGACGCCGGTGCAAATGGATGCAGGTCGGAGAAACCCGGCAGGCTTATGGCCTCCATTGCCGCGGCGGGATTCAGTTTCATGGTGCAGGATCCCAGCGGTATCATTGAGTGGGCGAGCGAAAGATCCTTTTGCTGCAGGGAATGGATATAGCGCTGGATTTCAGTCTCGCTCTTCCCCCGGGTGAATACCTGCTGCTGCAGATACCCGCTTCTGCGCTGCATCTCCGGCGGCAGGCCGGGGTACTCGTTCAGGATATCCTCCAGTTCCGATTCGGTAATGCTGAGCAGGTCGCCGCCCTGCAATGAGCCGGCCGGATTTTCTGACCGGAACAGCGGGAATGCCTGCAGCAGGCATACAATGTCCGACAGGGTGACTGTTTCATCCAGGCTGAGGGAGAGCTGATCAGTGCCGCTGCGGCGCAGCAGATATCCCAAATGCTCGGCACGCATGGATACAGAGCGGCATAGTTCCGGTGTGAGATTGAGTATGGTAATGGTATCGAAGCGCTGGCTGTCGGGCAGCTCGTATCCGCGCTGCTGCAGCAGGCGCGCCGTGAGCCAGGTGAAGCGATGAATCCGCTCCGCAATTGCGCGCAGTCCTCCCGCCCCGTGATACACGGCATACATGGAGGCCAGGATTGCCGGCAGAACCTGAGCCGTGCAGATATTGCTGGTGGCGCGATCACGCCGGATATGCTGTTCACGGGTCTGCAGGGCCAGGCGGACGGCACTGTTGCCCAGTCGGTCCCGTGACATCCCTACCAGTCTTCCGGGGATTTGCCGCATGAGTTCCTGACCGGCCGAGATATAGGCTGCGTGCGGGCCGCCGAATCCCATTGGAACTCCGAAGCGCTGCGTGCTGCCGACGACTATATCGGCGCCGAATGAACCTGGTTCCGGGAAAATGGTGAGAGCCAGAAGGTCGGCGGCAACCGCTGCGCGGGCTCCCGCTGCATGCAGGGCCGTTATTTCGCGCGCAGGAACTGCGGCATTGCCGCTGCAGGCGGGATACTGAAACAGGCCGCCGAACAGACCGTGTTCTGCAGGGCTTTCGAGAATCCCGAATAATCGTTCGGAGGGTCCTACATCAACATGGATCCCCTGTGCTTCGGCTCGCCCGATGACGACCTCTATGGTTTGCGGGTGACAATCCTCATGGATAAAAAACCGGTCGGCGGTGCTGGAGCGAGGCATTGCCCGCCGGCACAGCAGCATTGCCTCTGCAGCAGCGGTAGCCTCATCCAGCAGCGAGGCGTTTGCTGCTTCCAGACCGGTAAGATCAATAATCATACTCTGGAAGTTCAGCAGGGCTTCGAGCCGTCCTTGCGAGATCTCAGCCTGGTAGGGGGTGTACTGGGTATACCACGCCGGGTTTTCCAGGATATTACGCCGAATGACGGCGGGCAGGACCGTGCCGTAGTATCCCTGCCCGATGAGGGATCGCAGGATTATGTTGCTTCCGGCCATTTTTCGCAGTTCCCGGGTGAGGGCCTGTTCATTCAGGGCGTCCGGCAGGCGCAGGGGCTTCTCCAGGCGGATATCTCGGGGCACCGCCTCGTGCAGCAAGCGTTCAATGTCCGGACAGCCGAGGTATTCCAGCATTGCCTGCTGCTGCGCAAGATCCGGACCGATGTGGCGGAACACCATGTCTCCGTATTCACGGGGTTCGGGGAAGGGGGAACTGCGATAGCTGGGGCGATACAGGGGACGCCTGGCGATCCGGGCGGCAACTTTCCTGCCGCGGATCTCTATAAAGATTTCCGAATCCGTTTTGGCGCAGCCTTTCATGACATAGGCGTTTCCGGCGAAGGCTTCAAGGGTCGGGGCTCGCATGCCGGTGGTAACCCGGCCGATTTTCTCGCCGCTGCTGCTGTAGACGGCGCATCCGTGGCGCGGAACCCCCGCATATCCAGGCTCTTGTCGCAGCAGATACCCCTGCAGTAATTGTTGTCGGA
>CAZANF010000040.1:0-15498 GCA_964486425.1 uncultured Spirochaeta sp.
GGGAACGAAGACAACACCGTGTATTACGTGTTGCGCGGAGATGAGGTTCGTGTTGCCAAGTATATCGCCTATGACGGCACCAATTACACCGGTGTTACCGTCGGCGGCGCACTTGCATATGTCGAATCCGGTGACGACGGCGAGGCTACCGGCGCTTCCATTCTCGAAAAATCAATTATCCGCAATGAAGACACCATGAAGGCATACTTCGAAGGTATTGATGATGGAGCATTCCAGGTTTTCACCGAATTCGGTGGAGATCCGCAGACGGTTTCCTCTACCACCTACGGTTCACTCTACAAGCGAGGGTCTGAATACTGGAACTCCGGCGATCTCGGCTGGAGCGGCAACATGGAAGCTATCCAGGAAGCTGCTGAAGAGAACGGCACCGGCTACGGTCTCGACGAAATGGTTCGCCGCGGCGACAACCGCTGGGCCCTTACCGACGCAGTCACCAGTGCTACTGCATCCGACTTCAAAGATTACTTTGGTCTGATTCAGCAGGCTGTCGGCCGTCTGAAAATGTAATTGAAAATCGCAGATAACTGCGTATTGCCGCCGGATATAATCCGGCGGTTTTTTTATGTACAAACGGTTCTTCACCGGAACCGGAGCGGCCCCCGTCGATACACCAGCAAGTACTCTGACAAGCATGCCGGCCGGGAGCCTACTGCGCTGCCGCGGTTATCCGTGGCTGTTCATCTATTACAAACTGAATGAGTTCATCCTGCGATATTCCTGCCCGCTCCGCTGCATCTGCAATCTCCTCGCGACTTACCTGCGCAGCGAATGATTTTTCCTTCAGCTTTTTCTTGACCGACTTGACCTTTATCCCTGTATACCCCTCGGGCCGGACAAGTGATACGGCGTGTACGAATCCGGATAATTCATCAAGGGCATAAATCAGATGATCAAGTTCGTTAACCGGCTCAACCCCGAAATGCCGGGGCCCATGACTGGCAATGGCATGGAGCAAATCAGGATCCCATCCGGCCTGTTCGCCATACTCGATTATCTTTGCACAGTGCTGATCCGGCCACTGTTCCCAGTCGGCATCATGCAGCAGCCCGGCTGCCTCCCACAGCCATTGCTGCTGTTCATCGAGCCCCTTCCGCTGTGCCCACGCCCTGAGCAATCCGCCAAGCTGCTGCATATGCAGTCGCAAACGATCATTCTGAACCCAGTTGTCCAGCAGTGATTCCACCTCGGTACGAGCAGGCAGATTGCCTGTATTATCCGGACTGCCGAAGCTTTGTCGTCCCAACTGAAGCGATAATGCCATATTAACTCCTCCTGTAAGCAGTATTGCAAGAACACACCATCGATGGTCAAGCCGGCTGATCCTTTTATCATCTGCATAATAGAATATTTGCGTCGGCTGCCGACAGTGGGTATATTGTACTGATGAGAGTCGTTCAAAAGCAATTCACCCTTTCCGGCTACCGCCGCGGATTTCATCTGATAACACGTGAGGTGGAACGCGCAATCCCTGAACTCCGGGATTTCACGGCTGGGGTAGCACATCTGCATATACTGCACACCTCGGCCGGCCTTACCTTGAATGAGAATGCAGACCCCGATGTCCGCCGGGATATGGAGTCAATCTTCAATCACCTGGTGCCGGAGAATGAACCGTATTATATACACACAATAGAAGGACCGGATGACATGCCTGCGCATGCCAAGAGTTCGTTACTTGGGCACTCGGTAACCATTCCGGTTGCAGATGGAAGCTTCTGCCTGGGAACCTGGCAGGGTATCTACCTGTGCGAACACCGGAACCGGGCAAGCGGGCGGCGACTGGTGCTTACCATTATCGGGGAGTAGTATGAAACTGATGATTATCAGCGGCGGGTCGCGGGGTCTTGGCGCCGAACTCTGCAGTCTATACCGTACGGATGGATGGGAGGTTATTGAATTCTCTCGATCGGCTCCGCATGATTTCTCGGTGGAAATTGACTTTCGCAACCCGGAGGCCACAGGACAAATACTCCAGGAAACAATCAGCACCGTGGCTAAACGGAACTGGGACGAGGTTGTGGCAATCGGGAATGCAGCAACCCTGCAGCCGGTGCGCAGTCTGGCCGCGATCGGGCCTCACGAGATTGCTGCTTCGGTGCAGGTAAACATAGGTTCGGCACTGATATTCTTCGCCGAGATTCTGAGAGGCTTTTCCCGCGAAGCAGGGAGAGCTCCCACCGGGCGGCTTCGGCTGGCACAGATATCCTCCGGAGCGGCACATCATGGATACGCCGGCTGGGCGCTCTACTGCAGCGGAAAAGCGGCCATGGTAAACGCCATGCGCGCTATCGCGCTGGAGCATATTGGGTTCAGTATCGATGTGTTCAGCATCGACCCGGGGCTTATCGATACCGAAATGCAGCAGGAAATTCGAAACAGCAGCAAAGCAGATTTTCCTGCAGTTGAAAAGTTTATCCGCCGCCAAAAAGACGGAGAGTTAAAGACCCCGGAGGATACTGCGGCCGCGGTTTACCGGATATGCGGGCTGCCGGAGATCGAACCGGGATCCATCTACAAGGTGCAGGATTTTCTTTCGTGAGCACCGGGGTGCTCGAGTTTCTGGACTCATTCTTTTTCGCTTTTCACACTGCGTACATAGTTTTCAACCTTGTCGGCTGGATCCCGCAATTCACAAGGCGTATCCATCTGATCAGTATCGGAGTCACACTGTTCTCATGGATTGTACTGGGATTCCGGTACGGATGGGGATACTGTTTTGTAACCGACTGGCACTGGATAGTGATGCGGCGGTTAGGCAAGCCACCCAAGGTGAGGAGTTATATACAGTATCTTGTTCACGAACTCACCGGCTATACTCCGCCGGCCGAAATTACCATTGAAACAACACAGTGGGTTTTCGTCGTACTGGTGTGTATAACCGCTGCAGTCAATATCCGGGATGCAGCAAGAAAACAACGGCGCATACAGGACTGACAGCAGAGCATCCTCACACCCGGCTGCCATATAACAGGCGGTTCTGCTGTCCGGATTGTTCCCGGAAAGGGCTGAATGGTCGCCAAAACGGTATTTGGCATGGCGATGTATCTGTATCTCATGCCCGGTTTTCTTTCTGCCAGGAAACATGCAAGCGATTTGCCACTGGGTATTTCGCATGCTACATTACGTCAATGGCAGGTATGAACCAGACGGAGGAGGAACCATGCCGGTAACAATTGTCCATATTAAGGTCAAGCCCGAGGCTGTAGATGCCTTTATCCAGGCTACTGCAGAAAACCACCGCGGGTCAGTACAGGAAACAGGTAATTTGCGGTTTGATTTCCTGCAAAGCAGCGAGGATCCAACGCAATTTGTGCTGTATGAAGCCTACCGCAGCAGCGATGATAAAGCCGCGCACAAAAACACCCCCCATTATCTGAAATGGAGAGAGACAGTGGCCTCGATGATGGCGGAGCCGCGCAATGGGGTGCCTTATGAGCTGCTGCTGCCGTAACCTGTGTCCAGACCCGGCGGTTAATACCCCAGCAGATCCTTTCGGCGATCGCGCCACTTCAATTCACTGCGTATTGCGTCGGAGGTAGACAGCTCGGCCTGCCAGCCCAAACGCTCACGGGCCCGGGTAGTATCCGCAAATGCCCCGGCGGCATCCCCGGGGCGCGGGGGGCCTTCTACAATTGGAACATCTCCATCCCACACCTCCTGGAACGCGCGGCACAATTCCCGGACGGTTACCCCGCTGCCGGTGCCCAGATTGATAACCTGAAACGACTCGAGTGCTGCCTCCTTCTGTGCAGCGGAAAGATTGCCTTCACCATGCAGATATTCGGCTGCAAGCACATGCGCACGGGCCAGATCCCATATATGGATGTAATCACGGATTCCGGTACCATCCCGGGTCGGCCAGTCCGTGCCGGTGATGCAGAACTCCTCCTCTACCCCCAAGGCCGCATTCACCAGCCTGCTCAGTACATGACTCGGGGAGGCCAGATGCATGCCCGTCCGCAGCTGGGGATCGGCCCCGATCGGATTGAAGTAACGTAAAGCCAGGCCGCGCATATCGTAGGCAGCGCAGAAATCCGCCAGGACCATCTCCATCATGTATTTGGTACGGGCATACGGGCTTGAAGGCGCCAGCGGGGCGTCCTCGGTAACCCGAAAGCCCTCTACGGTAGCGTAGATAGAGGCCGACGAGCTGAAAACCACCGACAGAGCTTTTCGCCCGCGAATAAAATCAAACAGTCCCAGTGATTTGACTACATTTTCATGATAATACCGACTGGGGTCGGCGGTGGATTCCGGAACCACAATCAGAGCGGCACAGTGAATTATCGTAGTAATCTCCGGGTGATCCGCAAAAATACGCCCCAGAATCCCGTGATCGGCTGCATCACCCTCATACCATATATGAGGTTCGGCAAAGACCTTTTTGCCGATGCTGAAATTATCCAGAATAACCGGGATATGCCCCCGGTCCTTCAGTGCATTACATACGGTACTGCCGATATATCCGGCACCCCCGGTTACCAGAACCTTCATGACTGCCCTCCGTTCTGTGTATCCAGCTGAATTTCCACTACACCATCGGGACGGATTGCGAGGGGGACTACACTGTCCTCACCTAATGAAAAGGAAACAGCAGCTGTAAACTCATCCCACACTGATTCCGGCACATATGCCTGCACAGCACCGCCGAATCCGCCCCCGTGAACCCTTCCTACGACTCCACGGTCCCCGAACTGCGCTTCCAGCAGAAGCAAGGCCAGACCATAGTCCTGGTTCTCAACCTCATCGACAACATTCTGCAGATACTGAAACGAGCTGTGACCGGATGCGGCGACACAGGAGAGATACCCCGAAAAATCATCCTGCTTTAGCGCCTCTATCATTGCAGCAACCCTGCGGTTTTCAGCAAAAAAGTGACCTGCGCGTGCAACGGCACGCCCGGGGATCTCCCTGCGCAGACCGGAAAACGACCGCCAGAAATCCTCCTCTGGAACCTGCCGAAGCACCTCGACACCGAACCACTGTGCTACCTGCCGCATGTCCCGAGGGATAGCGGCATACGCATCGATAGCCGCGGTGTGATCTGAAGGGGTGTGAACCGTACACAATTGATACCCGCGGGAGGTGAAATCCGCTGCTACCGGGGTTACCGCCGGCATTTCCGGATCTGCGAAATCAATCCCGACCACCCCGCCGGAGGCAATCGCTGTCTGATCCAGCAGCCCGCTGGGTTTACCGAAATAGGTGTTTTCCGCGTACTGCCCGCACACCGCAACCTCTACCGGGGTCAATGGTTCGATATCTTCCGGTGAGGATTCCCGTCCGATACTATCCACAATTGTTGTAAACAGGGACTCAATACAGGCCGAAGAGCTCAGTCCGGAGCCGGGTTTGACATCGCTCTGCATAGTGGCGACAAACGGTAGACCGGGGATTCCACGTTTACCGCACCAGGCATAGATTCCGCGCAGTATCCCGGCCAGGCTGCCCTTTTCTGCCGGCTTTATCCCGGAATCATTCACATCTATGCAGTATTCCCTGTCAAAATCCATTGAGTATACACATGATCTGCTGGATTCGGCATCGTGACGCGGGGATACGGTGATTACTGCTACACAGTCCAGCTGCACGGCACCTGCCAGTGCAAGACCATGATTATGATCGGTATGATTCCCACCCAGTTCGGTTCGTCCCGGGGCGCTGAATATGCGCACGCTGCTGTCTCCATAGCGCTGCTGATGGGTATTCAGCAGCTTGAGATAACGCCGACGCTGATTCCGTACCGCATCGCGGGTGTACAGGCGGAGAAACCAGTCATCCAGCTCCCCGGATTCAACTGCCTTCCTCCAGACAGCGATCGGCTGTGCTGCATCTGTCTGCATAAACCCTCCTTCCTGACAATAAAGCTGTCCCGGGCGCCTGCTGAGCCTGCCCGGTACCGGCGCTCACACGTGTACTATGCCTGATGGGAACGGTTGTATGCACTGACCACTCCCTTCAGCCCGGCGATCGAGATGTCGGTATCTACGCCGACCCCCCAGAAGCGGCGCCCGTCTTTGGTCCGGATCTGGACATAGGCAGCAGCCTCGGTATTTGCACCTGATCCTACCGCCTGTTCCTTGAAATCGGTAATCGCGAAACCATTCCAGCCGCGGTCGGCCATTGCATGTACAAATGCATCTATAGGGCCGTTCCCGCGCCCGGATATCTCGATTATCTTTCCATCGTAGGCAACCTTTACGGTACAGGTGATAGTGTGGTCGCCCATCTCATCGGTAAGCGAACGCAGCCGTATCAGCTCCAGCGGCTCGGTCACCTCAAGATAGGTTTCCTTGAAGATATCGAAAATCTCTGCCTTATCGGCCTCCCGCCCCAGTCTGTCGGCAGCCCAGTTTACGATTCGCCCGAATTCAGGATGCATGGTTTTCGGGAGATCGAAACCGAACTCGCGGGACATTACATAGGCAACTCCCCCCTTGCCGCTTTGACTGTTGATGCGAATAATTGCCTCATAGGTACGACCGATGTCCCGCGGATCTATAAGCAGATACGGAACTTCCCACGGGGTATCGGGATCGCTGATGTCTGTACGCCGGTCCATTCCCTTTTTTATCGCATCCTGATGAGATCCGGAAAAGGCTGTAAAAACCAGGTCACCGGCGTACGGATGGCGCGGAGGAACCTCCATGCAGGTTAATTCCTCATACAACGCCCGCACAGACGGGATATCAGAGAAGTCAAGCTTCGGATCTATCCCCTGACTGACCATGTTCAGTGCCACAGTGACAATATCAAGGTTACCGGTTCGCTCTCCATTGCCGAACAGGGTCCCCTCTACCCGCTGTGCCCCGGCCATCAGTCCCAGCTCAGTCGCCGCAACACCAGTCCCGCGGTCATTATGGGTGTGTACACTCAGAATGATGGAGTCGCGATTCTGCAGATTCCGCGACATCCACTCTATTTGATCGGCGTGAACATTCGGACT
The DNA here is from genome assembly GCA_964486425.1 of uncultured Spirochaeta sp. Taxonomy (GTDB): domain Bacteria; phylum Spirochaetota; class Spirochaetia; order DSM-27196; family DSM-8902; genus Spirochaeta_B. The sequence continues at coordinate 6,968 of CAZANF010000040.1, forward strand.
TGCCCACTCGACGGTTGCCGGAAGATTCAGGATAACCGGATTGTCCGGTGTAGGCTGCCAAACCCCGGTCACCGCATCACAGACCTCTTTGGCGAAATCCAGTTCGGTATCGGAAAAACTCTCGGGTGAATACTGCAGCCGCACACAGGTTTCCGGAATCAGTGCGAGCTGATCGCGTACAATCTCGGCGCCGCGAACAGCGATTGACTTGATTTCCTCACGCGACATATTGAAGGTGATCTTGCGCTGCAGGGTACTGGTAGAATTGTACAGATGGAGGATAACCTTTTTCGCCCCGCGTATGCTCTCAAAGGTACGCTGAATAAGATGTTCCCGCGCCTGTGTCAGTACCTGGATGAATACATCATCCGGAATGAGATTACGATCAATAAGGGTTCGTACAAACTCAAACTCGATCTCGCTGGCCGCCGGAAACCCTACCTCTATCTCCTTGAAGCCCAGCTCAACCAGCATCTTGAAATACCGCAGCTTCTGCGCCACGCCCATAGGATTAGCCAGGGCCTGATTCCCGTCGCGCAGATCCACACTGCACCAGATAGGCGGGGCGGTGATCTCATTATCCGGCCAGGTCCGGTCCGGGAGCTCCACCTTAGGGAAACGAGTATACTTTGCCATACAGTCCTCCTCCATATCGGCATATAAAAAAAGCCCGTCACCGATCGCTCGGTGACGGGCCTGTGGGTATCTGTTCCATTATCTGGAAACCCGCTGTCCGCACGGCAAGCGATCGGCGCCCGCTAAGTTAGCTAGGCCCAGCAGTTCCAGAAGCAGTGCGTGGTCATAATTCCGGCTGCAGCAGGTATCCATAGCTAAACCGTATGCAATCACTCCGCTTTTGTCAAGCAAATGACACAAAAAAGTCGGTTATGAACCGACAATAGACAGCTCTACCGCCCCGGATTCGATAGATTCCTGGAGACAGCGGAACTCCGGTGCGGGAATATCCACCCGAAAGGTGCGCTTGCCCATATCCATCAGATAATGTGCATCCGAATCACATATCAGCGGCAAACTCCGGGTTCCTATCGGCGGGGGCAGTCGCGTGAGTTCCAGGGCACTGAAATCACCCGGCGGGAGTACACCGAGCTGACTGGTCACACTCGTGCTGCTTCGATCAATATGTGCCGGAATGCACATCCCTCCCCTCCGGCGTACCTCGGAGGCCAGATCCGTCAGGCTGATCTGCACCGCTCCGGCGGTGAGATTCAAGTCGATCTCGCCGATAATCATATCATCCTTGTCTACAATGACCTGATCACCCCATTTCTCGGGTCGATGCCGGACAGAGCGATACAAGGAATACAGCTCGCTGTCCAGAGAGGCTGCCTCTTCCACTGTTCCGAACAAGGCAAGCACATGCAGCTCCTCTATCGTGGTAACCTCCATACCGAACACCGGCATAATGCCAAGCTCGCGGCACCAGTAGTCGAATGCGGGACAATTGGCAGAGGTATTGTGGTCGGTAAGGGCGAGAATGGATATTCCAAGCTCCCTGGCACGGAAGGCCATTGCCCGCGGCGACATCTCCAGGGCACCACAGGGACTGACACAGGAATGGTTGTGCAAATCAGCCGTCATTATCATAAACGGGCACCTATCTCGCAGCTGATGCGGAACTGATTCCGGGAGGTTCGGAACAGCGGGATGTCCTCGTCGCGTGCGGCGGCGATCATATCATCCGGGACGGGGCGCCCGCTGCAGATGATAATTGCAGCAGCACCGGCCAGGGTTGCAACCGCCACGGTATTGGTATGAGCCTGAATGGTAATTAACGCAGCGTCCTCGGGGCAGTTGCCCATAACATCGCTGAGTAAATCCGAAGTAAAACCCGCTTCTATAGCATGATCTGCATACGGCCGATACATCGGCTCCAGTTCAAGCTCACTCTCCAGCCGGGCAGCGCTAAGCATGAGTCTCCTCCTGAACAGGTATGTAGATTACAACCGATACCGTGGTGCCGGAGCCTTTTTCCGAGGTAATCTCGAAGCGGTCCGAAACCCGACGGGCATTCGGAAGCCCCATACCGGCACCGAAACCCAAACTGCGGATCCAGTCGTTAGCGGTAGAATACCCCTCGCACAGGGCTTTATCAACATCCGCAATTCCGGGCCCGCGATCAATCGCCTGAATCTCTATCCGGTCGTCATGAAAGCTGAACAGCATGCGACCGCCGTCGCTGTGATTCACCTGGTTCATCTCCAGTTCATAGGCAGCCACCGATATACGACGTATGGTTTTCCGGTCGATGGTCTTCGATTTAAGCACCTTTTTGATCTCGGTGGAGACTCGTCCCGCATTCTGATAATCATATTTACGGACAATGTATTCACGGTGAATGGTATCCGGAGGGAGAATGGGATTCTGCGACAGGACCTGTTTCTCCAGCTCCTCGAGCTCCTGGTTCATACCGACAATAAGCGCGTTCGTAATATCACGATTGGTAATGATTCCGACCAGCTCCTTCTGCGGGTTTACTACCGGAAAACGTCCGAAGGAGTATTTATCAAAGTAGGAAATCCCGAAGGATAGCGGCATATCATCCTCCAGCACAATGAGGCGTTTCGACATATGTGTATCCGCACGGTCGTCGATCGTTCCATCCTCAAGAGCATGGATAATATCATCCATACTGATAATACCGACCAGCCTCCGGCCGTCTACAACCGGCACCCCGGTAATAGAACTCTGCTTCATCATTGCCTGTATCTCCCGAAGGCTCGTGTCGGGTTCGGCCTTGAGCAGCTGGGTTGTCATCGCGTCACGGATTTTCAGTCGATAGATCAGCTCCAGCACTACGGACGGTGCAGTAAGGGTATTGATCGGTATCTGACTATGCATGTTCTTCCAGCAGCTTGCCGAGCGCAACTGCAAAATCGAAGCAGGCCAGTTTGGTGCCGAGTACGGGGATGCCCAGCTCGGCGGCCAGACTCTGCAGACCAGGCTGCGGGGATTTGCCGTTCACCAGCACGATCCCGACAGCACCGACGATATCGGCGGTACGGGCAACCTGATCGCTGGTGAGCGAGGTAACCAGCAGAAAATCTTCATGATCGACGGTGAGTACATCACTCATAAGATCGCAGACCAGGACCTCTGCAAACTGAGCCTTCAACTGTTCCGGCGTATGGCTGAACAGCTGCAGATTCAGACGCTCACACATATCATTCAGGGAAATTAGGTTAGGTTTCATGCCTTTAGTATACTGCACGAAGAGCGGTTATAAAACAGGTGTCACTGTTTTCCTTCTGTGTGCTTCCTGATAGGATATCGTCATGAATGCACTATACCGAAATATATTACCAATCGTATTTCTCCTGACCGTGTTCACTGCCCCCGCTTTTTCCGCTGGGCAACGCGAGGTCAGCCCTGATCCAGCAGCCGAAACCGCACCCCCTGCCGAGATACGCATGGGCGGTTTACGCGGACCGACCTCGGTGGCACTCTCGCCGTATATTGCGGATCCGACGCGTCTTGGTGAGGACTATATAATCCGAACCGAAACCTATGCTACACCGGATCTGGCGATAAGCCAGATTATGTCCGGACAGGTTGATATCGCAGCACTGCCTACCAATCTTGCCTCTATCCTGTACAATCGGAATTCGAGTGTCAGCATGCTCGGTGCAAGCGGCGGCGGGGTGCTCTATGTCGTTGCCGACCGGGAAATGGAACTGGAGGATATAGCCGGGCACACCGTGCATACCATTGCACGTGGAGCAACCCCGGATATTATGCTGCGAACCCTTGCAAACGAGACTGGACTGCAAGAGGGACTCGACTATCACATACAGTATGCGTCAGATCAAACCGAACTGGCCCAGAACCTGGTCGCCGGGAGGGTTACACTGGCCGTACTGCCCGAACCGTTTGTAACCCGGGTAACCCAGGCGAACAGTCAACTGAAAATCGCTGTCGACCTGCAGGAGCTGTACACCCGGCACTATGGTATGGAGTACTATCCCATGACCGCGATTGTGGTGCGCAGCGAATTCGCGCGCAGCAACCCTGAAGCCGTACAGGAGTGGCTGCAGGATATGCCGCAGGCTCAGCAATGGCTGCGAGATAATCTGCCGGAGGCTGCAGAGGCAGCCGGTGAAACTATCGGAATTCCGGCCGACATTATTCAGGCAGCCTTTCCGCGTTTGAACCTCACCTGGATTCCAGCGCAGGAGGCCCGCGCAGAGGTAGAGACCTATCTGCAGATCTTTGCGGATTTCAATCCCGAATCGATAGGCGGATCACTCCCCGGGGATTCCTTCTTTTATCCCCTGGACGGAGAGTAATGCTTCATGTCGCATCGGATTAGCCGACAACAAGCGGCCGGAATAACCGGGGTAATGCTGCTGCTGCTCATCTGGGCGGCAGCAGCAGCACTGGTGCATCAGGAGGTGCTGATTCCCGGACCGATGCGCGTTCTGCAGGAATTATTCGCCCTGGCCGCAGATCCGCAAACCCCGGCGCTTGTCGCCGGCTCGATCCTGCGCTGGCTGCAAGGCTTCGGAATAGCTCTGTTTATCGGGATACTCACCGGAAGCCTTGGCTACCGGTTTGCCTGGTTCGCTGATGCGATTCGTCCGCTTGTCATTACCATGCGCGCCATCCCGGTTATTGCGATTATCCTTATTGCACTGGTCTGGCTGCCATTGTCTCATGTCGGAATACTGGTCGGAATTATGGTGGCCTACCCGCTCATATACCAGGGGGTTCTTGATGGTCTGCGCACCGTAGATTTCCACCTCATCGAAATGGGACGGGTGTTCCGAGTCCCGATATGGAAGGCTATCAAGCTGATCTATCTGCCGGGCAGCCTGCCGGTGGTACTCACCGTTTTAATCAGCGCCGTCGGAATGAGCTGGAAAGCGGTTATTGCGGCCGAGGTGCTCAGCCAGCCTGCGCGGGCAATAGGAACCGCCCTACAGACAGCCAAGCTGTACATTGATACCCCGCGGGTTTTTGCCTGGACGATTATCGCAGTTCTTTTTGCAGCCCTGGCAGACGGGATGCTGATGCTGACCGATCGCTGGCTCTATATGCGAAGGTCCGGAAACGGTGCGACAGCATCGACCCAGCCTCCTGACATTGATGACGAAGTCCATATGCCTCAGCTGAGAAGAGATGATCCGGTGGGGATTGAGACATCGGACATGAGCTTCCGCTACCCCGGTACCCCCGTATTCTCGCAGCTGAACTGCACAATAACACCGGGTGAAATTACTGTGGTTTTCGGGCCCTCCGGCTGCGGGAAGACTACCCTGCTGCGGCTGCTGGCCGGCCTGCTGAAACCGGACAGCGGCAGCATATCGCGCTCCGATACCGGAGTGCGGCGCCCGCGCACCAGCTTCGTCTTCCAGGATGCCCGCCTGCTGCCGTGGGCAAACGTTCAGCACAACCTGGAAGCCGCTTGTGAGGGCATGCATCTGCTGCAGCGCTCGGCACACATACTATCGATTCTTCAGCAAGTGCGCGTACCGCTTCCGCACAGCTACCCCGAGCAGCTGAGCGGAGGAATGCAGCAGCGCATCAACCTGGCACGAGGATTTCTGCATCCCGCAGGACTGATCTGCCTGGACGAGCCATTTGCGAACCAGGACAAAACTACCCGGGGTGAGCTAATGGAGCTGGCACTGAATCTTCACGCAACCTACCATCCGACAATGATATGGGTTACACACGACCCCTACGAGGCAATTTCCGTAGCCGATCGCATCATTCTGCTGAGTTCTTCCGGACCCGACGGAACGCGCATACTCGCCGATTACCGAATAGCCGGGGCGCCAGCCGCCCGGCGGGAGATTATCCTTCAATCCCTGGCAACCTGAAAACCGGCCGAAAATGCAGGATTGTTAGGCAACCCTAATTCGATAATTATTTATTGATTAAGCAATCAAGCCATGATAGACTTCCCCCGGATTACCAATCCGAAATCTCACAATTGGGGGTAGTACGTGACCACGGAAACTACAGACACACAGGAAAATACCAAGCTGTCCGAAGAGCTGATCTCCTTTATCGATACATGGAAGGAAAAACGCGGGAATCTGATAATGATCCTTCATCGAGTTCAGCAGGAATACGGCTATGTACCGCGGCAAATCGCTATCGAGCTGAGCCGGTACATGAACGTACCATTAGCCAAGATCTACGGGGTAATAACCTTCTATCATTACTTCAAGCTGGAGAAACCGGGACGTAACCGTTTGGCGGTCTGCATGGGTACCGCCTGCTATCTGAAGGGTGGACAGGATATTATCGACGAGCTGGAGAACCTGCTCGGAATCGGCGTCAATCAGACTACCGAGGACGGCGAGTTTTCAATAGAGGCGGTCCGCTGTGTAGGGTGCTGCGGTCTTGCTCCGCTCCTGGTTGTAGGAGAAGAAGTGTTCGGCAAGATCAAAATGGAAAAGCTTCCCGAGATCGTCGCCAAGTTCCGCGACGGCAATAGCGAACAGAAGGGATAGCAGGGGTTTTCCCGGGAACGGCCATGCACTGGAGCATTTGCGATTTTATCGCCGACATTGCCCATAACGCCCTGCATGCAGAGCCGTCCCGTGTGGAAATACAGATTGAACAGACCCCCGGGCGGTTTCATTTTTCGGTTTCTGATAACGGCAGAGGGATGAACAAGGAACAGCAGCAGCGAGCGATTGATCCTTTTTATTCCGACCGGCGCAACCACCCCGACCGCAAGGTCGGATTAGGGCTGCCAATGCTGATACAGACTGTTGAATTAACCGGCGGAAGGTATGTGCTGGATTCAACGCAGGGCACAGGAACTACCGTTACAGCGGATTTTTCCTTGGACAACATCGACACACCACCGATCGGGGATATTGTCGGCACAATCTGCAGCCTGATGGGCTATGAGCCTGGACCGGAGCTGGAGATAACCCGGCGGTATCAGCACAGAGAGGAAACGGAGCCGCGGGAATACCGCCTGCTGCGCACAGAGCTGATAGAGGCGGTCGGTGATTTGAATGATGTTGTTGGTATAGGAATGGCACAGACGTACATTCGGTCCCAGGAGGACTGGGTGAAAGGAGATATTACTTATGGCAAAAATGAGTCTTGAAGACCTGCGCAAAATGCGCGAAGACAAACACCTCGAACTGAATCGTCGTAAAGTCGACCGGAAGACCGTCGAAATAATCGTGGGAATGGGAACCAGCGGGATAGCCGCCGGAGCCAAGGATACCCTGCAGGCATTTATCGACCAGCTGAATGAACGCGGCATGGAGAATGTGGTAATTCGACAGACCGGCTCTCTGGGACTGGACTACGCTGAGCCAACGGTTGAGGTAATTATGGCAGATATGCCTGCCACCATATACGGGCGCGTTACCCCGGAGGTAGTTACCCAGATTATCGAGAAACATATTAAAGGCAAGGAGCTGGTTGATAAGCATGTGTACGACCGACCGGCCCCGGATATGATTAAAAAGGAGTAGGGCATGGCTTATAAAAACTACTGTTTGGTATGCGGCGGCACCGGGTGTGAATCCAGTAAAGCCGATGACATCTATAAGGAACTGAAGCGGGTCGCCGAGGACCGGGGTGTCGACAAGGATGTACAGATTGTAAAGACCGGCTGTTTCGGGTTCTGTGAAAAGGGTCCGATTGTGAAGGTTCTGCCGGATGAATCCTTCTATGTCGAAGTAAAACCAAAGGATGCGGAAAAGCTGATTGATGAGCACATCATCAAGGGACGTCAGATCAAAAGCCTGATGATAAAGGACAAGGAGCGGAAGAAGCACCTGGAAACAGAGAGCGACATCGGCTTTTATCAGAAACAGGTCCGGATTGTGCTGCGGAACTGCGGGGTTATCAACCCTGAAGACATAACCGAATACATCGCACGCGACGGCTACGCCGCCCTTGAAAAGGTCCTGTTTGAAATGTCCGATGATGATGTCATTCAGGAGCTGAAGAAATCCGGACTGCGCGGACGCGGCGGTGCCGGTTTCCCGACCTGGATGAAGTGGAACTTTACCAAGCAGGTTAAGGACAAGGCTGATGAGGTGTTTGTGGTATGTAATGCCGACGAGGGAGACCCCGGGGCATATATGGACCGATCGACACTGGAAGGCGACCCGCATTCGGTTATGGAGGCTATGGCGATTGCCGGCTACACCTGCGGGGCAAAGATCGGCTACATCTATATACGCGCGGAATACCCGCTGGCCATTAACCGCCTGAAGCATGCTATCGCCCAGGCCCACGAGTACGGACTGCTGGGCAAGGACATCCTCGGATCCGGATTCGATTTCGACATCGAGATCCGGTTGGGTGCCGGGGCCTTTGTCTGCGGTGAGGAAACAGCCCTGCTGGCCTCGATTGAGGGTGAGCGCGGCATGCCGCGACCCCGACCGCCGTTCCCGGCTGTAAAGGGCCTGTGGGGCAAACCGACCGTCATTAATAATGTTGAGACCTACGCCAACATCCCGGCAATCATTACCAAGGGCGGCGACTGGTTCGCACAAATCGGAACCGAGAAGTCAAAGGGTACCAAGGTA
>CAZANF010000041.1:0-15398 GCA_964486425.1 uncultured Spirochaeta sp.
ATACATACTGCGAGCTAATTCGCCTCATAACGCGAATGCATTGCAGGTAATCACACCCGTTAGTCAGACGAAAAAAATCCACTTCCCGTTCGTCATCCCTTACCACCACCGGAAACTTAATCAGATTCAGAATCACCTGTTTCGATACACCATGATTTAAAAGATAGCGAGCAAAGGACAGATCCTCGAAGGGAATATTCTTGCCGATACCGGTATACAAGTACCCGAGTCCGTCCCGTATCTGATCCATAGGTCCCTTTGAATAATGAAAAATCCTGCCCAACGGGGAGGTCGGATCAAGATATCCCATTTCAACCAATGATGCTCGCACCTTCTCTACGGTGGCTGCAAACTCGGGGTAGCTCAAGCGAGTACGAAACATCAGGACTGCAATATCGGTGTTCCGGGAATGTTTGTGCAGAAGGGCAGGTATATTGTAATTCACTACATAGTTCCCGCCGACTCGTTTGATAATCTGGCCGTTAATCTCCAGCAGATCATAAGGCTCGACCCAAAGCTGAAAAAGCTCCTCCGGGGAGAGACGGAAGACCCGCAAGGCCGTAAAGGCACCATATATATTTGCTGTTTCGAAATCAGTCTGAAAATACCGGGAAAAGATATCCTTCATGTGGGGGGTAAAGGCCTCACGTCCGTGCACCGCAAAATGAAGCTGGACCTGATAATGGTTTTCCACCACATGATTTGCCATCATGAACTCACCGGGAAGGTTCGCCATGTATGCGAGGATGAGATCCGTGCGATAGCTCGGCTGTTGACTGAATACCTTCAGTATGGCGCTTTCTATCTGCACCCCGTTAGTTTCCGGGCGCAGATAGAGGAAAATATCCTGCCAGCCCTCTTCAACAGGCCCAGGATACGGGATTAAAACGCTTGGTAAGCCGGTACTCACATTAGTTTGCTGCACACTATATAAGGTAGTATGAGTCCGGGAATTTTGCCACCTCTTCCCGGACTGATTTTACTCATGCAGCAGGTCCAGGCATAGTTCGCCCGCAGTTATCGGCACATGAACCCCCCAGGAATCCAGTACCCGGGGATGAATTTCGCCGATTATTCCAACCGACTGTCTATTGATCATCACCGCACCAACCCGGCCGCTTATAAAGCGGGGATCATCGATCGGTTCCAGATGGTACTCCTTGCCGAGATAATACAGCAGTGCGGAAAGCTGGGAGCTCACCTGGGTAAAATCGGTTTCGGCATCGGTATGTACCCAGCCAAGCGTGTTTTCCGTGACCGACCCCTGTACATCTTCCGGATCGGTCCGTGCTATCTTCCCGACCTCAAAGATTTTATGCGGATATGCTGCGCTTGCAGATATTGATTCGGCACTGAGCAGGCTCGGCAATATGGATGGCCGTACAACCGCATAGTTTTCGGACATTGGATTGGCTATCTGAACCGCACCAGCCCGCGCTGCTTCAAGCGCATCCTCAGGATACATCCGGAGGAAGTAATCCTTGTCCGAGCCCAGATAGTTGAAAATCATCTCCTGAAAACCGAGTCCCACCATGAGCATCTTGACCTTCCGGGACAATTCTTCTGCAGCAGTCAAACGGCCGACCGAGAAATCTCCCGGCATCTCGGGGGTAAAGTAATCCATGCCCTTGCCGACCATTATGTCTTCAGCAATATCAACCCCATGCAGAAAGTCGTTGCGGTACTCAGGCGGCACGACCGTAATATCCTGCCCTGTTATTTCGGCCGGAACACCCATCCGCGCTAATGCTGCCACAGCCTCGGCTCCGCTCATATCCGTACCGAGCAACCGGTTTGCCGCAGATAGCCCGAGACTCTGCGGTTTTTGAAAATACATCGGAACCTGAATCTCCCGCCCGAAGGGGGTATCAAAGGGATACTCAACCACCGTGGGATGAATAGTGAACCCGGAATCGGCCAGATCGCAGGCCACGATAGATGCGGCAACCAGCAGAGAATGAATCTCGGTGCCTGTCAGTTCGACAAACAACTCCCTGTCGCCAACCTCTACAGCGCCTATGCGGCTGCTGTTAATGACCGGCGGAAAGCTCAGCACCTCGCCCCTTGCATCGGTCAGCAGCGGAAAAACCGGAGAATCCGCAACAATGTGCCCGAACTCCTGTCCCTTCGGATGGTCCTTCAGGATTTCGCGCATATTCATTGCTTTCTCAAGACCGAGCGGTTGAAACCTGGTGGAATCCGGATCAACGGCTTTATAGTGAATCGGAAAGGTGATGAGGTCGCGGCGGTATACACCCATCGCAATAGCACGACGCTTCTGTCCGAAATTCCAGCATAGCTTTTCCTGAGTCTGGATAATATCATTGAGCGAGGCTTCATCGATAGGTTTCCCGCTGACGGCAAAACCGACCACGAACGGCCGAATATCCTTGACTGTTGCATCCACCTGTATGCGGTACCCTGCCTGTGGGGTGTCCCCAGGACGGGAGAAAAAATTATAGCTTCGAGGCTCGGTTCGCATGCCGGAATATACCGAGAGCTGCCGGGCAAGCCCGGCTGTAGACCACAGATCCGGTCGGTTCGTGTCGTTCAGCTCAATCTTGAACAGTCCGTTCTCATCATCAACATCGTCCAGTTCGGCTTTTGCACACTCGAGCAGGGTTTCGAGCTCATCGTTCGAGAGCTTCTTTCCCATTCTGGCGAACAAGGCTTCCTGGAATACTTCAATCTTCGGCATAAATCAGTTCCCCCTCCGCAGTCGGATGTTTTCAATGTTTCCGGAAAATAGCTCGCGCAGATCATTCAAACCGAGGTGCATAAGGGCCATTCCGTCAATCCCGAGTCCCCAGGCTAGTACCGGTACATCAATACCCATCGGTTTGGTTACCTCAGGTCGAAAGATCCCGCTGCCGCCAAGCTCAAACCACCCGAGCACCGGATGTTTGATGTGAACCTCTACCGAGGGTTCGGTAAAGGGGAAATACCCCGGCACATATTTCACCTCGGTAGCCCCGGCAATCTCTGTGGCAAACATCTCCAGCAGTCCCAGCAGGTTCCGGAGGTTAACCTCCTCGCCAAGCACAATACCCTCGGTCTGATAAAAATCAGATAAATGCGTCGCATCTACCTGGTCGTACCGGAAACATCGGGCAATCCCGAAATATTTGCCGGGAACCTTGGCATTGCGCAGCTGCTTGGCCGACAGCACCGTGCCCTGACTTCGCATGACCAGACGCCTGGTGAAATCGCGGTCGAAACTGTAGCCCCAGCCGCGACTGCCGGTATCACCACCATCCTCATGCACCTTCGCCACATTATCCAGGTAGGGCTGTTCAATTTCACGAGCATGTGTCGGGTTCTTCACGTAATACACATCATGTATATCGCGGGCGCTGTGAAACTGAGGCATAAAAAGGGCATCCCCGTTCCAGAACTCGGTTTCAACCATCGGGCCGTCAAATTCCTCGAAGCCGAGAGCAGCCAATCGGTCCTTTACCCAGTCCAGGTACTCGCAATACGGATTGCGTCTGCCCATAAGTACACGAGCCGGCGGGGTATTTACATTATATCCGCGGAAGTTTTTATCCTTCCAACTGCCGCTCTTGATCATCTCCGGGGTCAGGGTTCCGACCTCGTCTCCGGTGATTCCCTGAGCCTGCAGCTGCTTCACAGCCGCCTTTCCTGCATCGGACAGGATGTACACAACATCTTCCCGCTCGACAATACGAAAAGCCACAGCAGAGGCACCGCGCTTCTTGCTGATTCCTGCAATAGCCTGCTGTTCGGCATCGGTAAGCTCGTCATGCTCCAAACGAGTTTCCGGTCCGGCCTTGTCCAGTAATCCGCGGATAACACCGCAGTATTCCGGAAGCTCTTCGGCCGTTGCCGATATGCGCTTTTCGCCGTCCATGGCAAGCACTCCAGCCTTGGATAAAGCCCCGAAGGCCGAGCCTATATCCTTGGGCTCCAGCCCAACAGCTTGTGCCGCTTCCGGAAGCTTCTGTGGCCCGTTATCCCTTACAAATTGAAACAAGCGCTCCTCCGGGAAGCCTCCCTCCCGAAAACTTGTACCAAGATCAGTTAGTTCATAACTGATCTTCAGGGTTCGATCATGCTCGCTGAGAAACTGTTTCTGTACAAGCCAGCTCACAGCCTGATTTGCCTGGCCAAGGTTGTATCCCAGCTTTGTACTGATACGCGCAGGAGAAATCTGTTCATCTGCGTTAAAGCCAAGCAGCACCTTTACTTCAAGGGGATGCAGAGTCGACACGGATTGTTCAGTCGCCATGAAAGTGCTCCTTTCAGAGTCATTAGTTATGTGCTTTGGTGAAAAATGATTACAAAGCCTGCTTATCCTGCCCAGCTGATTCAATCCGCTGCAGTATGCGGCGCACGCGAGCCCCAAGGGCTTCACCGATTCGATGATCAGGATAAGATACCGACATATCTTGTATGAATTTGAAGGTCTCTGCAAGGCTTTTAGGGGTGACCGCGCCCTTTTTTCCGTCACCATTGCCGACTGCCGGTGGTTGCAGGAGATTAGCCTTCTGCATGGAATTACGCAATCCCTCTTTCCCAAGCAAGCGACTGCGTACCGATTCAATCTTCAGGGGTATATCGCTGTCAAGAAAGGCACGGTGTTTATCCTGAGGAAGATCATTGGTCAGTTTCATCAGGTATTCAAGCATATTTGCCTGTGACAGCTTGGGATTCGCTGCAGCAGCCGGAAGGGGTGCATGCACCCTGGTTTCATCTTCCGGATATTTTGATTCCGTGAAGCTCGAAGGAACCCTCACGGATGGACCGCCGGGAGAAGGTGCCGGAAAATGATCGCTCGATTCGGACTGCTCCAAAGCGTTTTTTGCACCGATTTCGCGACCGTCTGCCGGTTCATCCCGGATATCGGCTGCTTCATCCGGATTATCTTCTCCGCTTGGCTCATCTGTTTCATTTGTTTCGTCCGTCTCAGACCTGCTGTCAGCCCAGGTGTCGGCCCCGATATCAGTGTCGGTGTCGGCCCAAGTGTCGGCGACTACCCCCGCCGGCTCCGGCAATTCTTCATCAATATCTGTCTGTGCTTCATCAGGCTCGTATTCTTCAAGGTCGTCCTGTGCCAAAATACTCTGCATCTCGGGAGGCAATTTTGCCGGGTCAGGTGATTCGGTCTCGAAATCATCGGAGAAATCCGGGTATCCCGAATCCAGGGATTGGTCATGAGCCATCTCTGCTTCAGGGGAGGAAAAGAAGTCTGCAATATCAGATAGGGATGCTGTACCGGATTGCGATGAGGCGTCGGATTGGCCTTGCGCCGGAGAAGAGTCGGGGTCAGCGTTAAGTGAAGCTGCCTGTGGTGCCTGCGGCTGCTCCGTTTGCAGGTGCGGCTGGGGCTGGGGTTGCGGCGGCGTTGGCGGCTGTGGCTGCGATGCCTGCGGTTGTTGCGCTGGGGGCTGTTGCACTGGTGGCTGCGGGTGTGGTACCTGCGGCGTTGGCGGCTGCGGCTGCGATGCCTGCGGCTGTTGCACTGGTGGCTGCGACTGGGGTTGCGGAGCCTGCGGAGGCGATAACGGCTGTGGTCCCGGAGCCTGAGGCGCCTGAGGGCTCTGCGGTTGAAACAGCTGGGGTTGCGGCTGGGGCGGGTACTGCTGAGCCTGCAGCGCCGGCTGCTCCATCGAGGGATGCTGAGGCCCAGCCTGCAGCTGCTGAGCCGACCCGTCCTCTGCCCCACGTGATTGGCCGGCGTTATCCTGCCATGAGGGCTCAATTCCCGCGTCCGCAGCTGCAGCGTCCTCGAGAAGCTCCATCAGGCTGCCCGGCCGTTCATCCCGTGCAACTGCCTCCCCGTCATTCGTCTCACCGCCCGCACCCGGCACAGATCCTTGCCCGGGCTGGTATCGAGGATTTTCAGCCTGGCCGCTCCGGCCGCTTCCACCGCCACTTCCCCCACTTGATGCGTCGGAGGTCTCGGGCCCTGTATCCGATTTCACCTTGAGATCTGCATTCCGGTCTGCCTTGAACGTATCAAAAGGCTCCTCGTCCTCATCCTGTTCATAATCTTCTTCAATATCCTGAAAAAAGTTCTTCTCAAAATCGAGAATCGGCACCGAATCATCCGTCTCAAGATTTGCACCCGATTCACTCTCCAGCTCTTGCGGAACCGATAACCGCTCCCCGGAAAGGGTAACCAATCTGCCGAGTTTCTCAATATTACGCTGCCACGACTCGGCTAACTCTTCCTGAAAAGACGAAACAATCTCTTCATACAGATCAAGACTCTCGTTCAATGCAGAAATATCCTCGGAGTTTGCCCGGTTTCCCTGCAAACTGATGAGTTCCTCGGTTGCAGCCATTGCCTGTTCCTTGTTGCCCAATCGTGACTGAAACCGGGCCAGCAGTGAAAGCAAATATGCATTTCCAGGAAACGACTCGAGCTTCTGCTCAATCATTTCAATGGCGGTTTCAAGCTTGTTCTGGGCTGCAAGAATCTCTGCGAGCAGGCCGTACGCAGCAATATCATCCTCGTGATCGGTCAGATACTCCTCTATTCGAGATCTGGCCTGTACATAAAGCTCCATTTCAAGTTCTATGCGCGCGAGGTCAAGCTGAAAAGTGCCCATAGGTGCATCCATCTGCTGCAGCCTCTGTATGTACTCCCTCGATTCATCGTGCAAACCCAGCCGGAAGGCCACCTTCGCCAGCAGCTGCAGGGCTTCTACATGATCCGCCTCCATTTCCAGCAGCTCCAGAAGCTGCCTTCGGGCATCCTCGTATTTTTCATGCTTCGCCAGCAAATCTGCCAACTGATAGCGTAAATCAATATTTTGAGGGCTCTTGGCGACTAATTCGCGCAGCTCATCCAGATAACTGCTGCCGTCTGTACGAGCAAGCACCTGTCCGAGATTCGCTGCTGCCTTGCGATATGAGGGATCGCGGCGCAGCGATCGACGAAGGTATTCGCCGGCCTCCTCATATTTACCTGCATGAGACAACAAACTGGCGATATTATTCAATGCGCGCGGGTTTTCCGGAGATATCGAGAGAATTTCTTCAAATACCGTCTGAGCCTCTTCATATTCCTCAAGTCGCTGATGCACTATACCCAGGTTATTCAGTGCATCAACCCAGCCCGGTTTTGAGCGCAATGCGCGACCGAAAGCCTGCTTCGCTTCAGAGAGGCGATGCAATTCCAGTAGTGATATACCAAGATTATACTGCAGGGTAGGATGATTCTCATCGTGTTCCAGCCCCGATTGCAAAACCTTTACCGCCATGGCATGGTCCCCCTCCTGCTCATAGAGGGTTCCCAGATTATTATATGCCATGACAAAATCAGGGTCACGTCGAATGGCCTCGCGATAGACCTGCTTGGCTTTTTCCTTTTCTCCCAGGCGCTTCAGAATGTTCCCGAGATTATACAGGATATCCGCTCGCTCCGGCGCAAAGGTCAGGGCGGTTTTGGCAAGCTCCAGCGCATCATTCAGTTTATTTTGATGGCGATATACTACCGCCATATTGTTATAGGCCTCAGCATTCTCGGGCTGAAGTTTGATCGCTGTTGTAAAGGATTGCTCGGCGGCAGGGTAATTCTGCTGCTGAGTAGCAATAGTACCTAGCAGCATGTGAGCATGCCAGGAATGCGGATATTCCTCGACCAGTTCCCGGGACAGTTTATCTGCGGTTTCATAATCTTGCAGGGTAAATGCACGTAATGCCCGTGCCCGCTTTTCTTCACTCTTCATGCTTCGGTTTACTCCTGAGGAATCGGTCGAGCACTGGCTTCTCTGCTGAACCTGCTCTCCAAGCTGGAATCATTGCGATCGTACGAAACAACCGTGACGTAGTATAATACATCCGATGACAAACCTTCCAATCGGACCGAGGTATTTTGCCCGACGTCAACCGGACTCGAACCGATTTCAGCTTCCTCACCAAAATATCTCCCGGGAGATGTTCCGTAATACACCCGGTATCCGCCGATTGTTTCATCGAAAACCGGGGACCATTCTACCAGTAGCCCTTCTGCATCCGGGGTTATACTGATTCCAGCCGGCGGAATCGGCGGAGAGAGCTCGCGATATGCTATCTCAATCCCATGTAGTCGGGGCGAATGCCCTTCACCGTCGGGCAGTAAATCGACTTTCAGCTGGATATATCCGGCTGCCTGATCCGAATCAATTACGCCGTCGGATGGAACAGGGCGCCATTCTCCCTGAAGGCTGCCGCTCGCATCCAGCCGATGTCCAATGCGATAGTAACTCCGGATATCAGTGCGTCCCATCTGTTCAGTATCTACGGAAACAGATTGAATCTGACTCCTCGCCGACCCCAACGAAATAGCTTCCGTTACAATAAAGCCCGGTTCTCTTGTTCCTTCGCCGATTTCAGGAACCGGCGAAGCCGCATTCGAGATATGAAAGTCATCCAGCAAACCGAACAGGCGGTCGCCGATATGGAGGGTACCATTGGAAAGATCGCCCAGGACAAGCGGGAAACCACCGCCGTTTTCACTACCGGTATCGGTCATATAGCGTATAGCGCTCGGCCTCCCGTCAACCAGATATTCAAGCAGACCATCCTCTGCATTGTAGCGGATAAAGTGATGGCTCCATCGACGCGGAAGCAGCCCGTCATGCGCGACAATCTCCGCACCGACCATCTCGAGATTATTGTCGAGAAACATATTGTCAAACTGAAGCCGCAGCCGCCTGTCCCGAATCGTGAACTGCAATTCCTGTACTATCGGGGTGGAGTCATCGCTTTGCATGCCTCTCCACCGCAGAATTTCTTCACCATCCTGCAGGCGGGAAGGGTATAACCAAAAGGAGAAGGTAAAGGCATAGTGCGTAGTATCCGGTGCAAACAGCCTGCCGGAGCGGTTAACAAGTACCAGGGGTTCACCCCGAAAGGCACCCGCAGCATTCCCGAAACGAAACTCCTGTCTGCTCAATTGTTCGATGCTCCGATCTACAAAATAATGACCGGTCTCATCCTGCAGCGGGAGTTCATCAAAGCCAAGCAACAGCTGGGAATCGGGTCCCGGCTGAATTCTGGGCTCCGCAAGCTGAAGAAATGTCTGCTGTCCCCGGACTGATACTTCGACCCCGGCAGCCGCAAGGAACTCTCCCCATCCCTGATCACCGCCGAGCTGAATAACCTGCTCAGCGGCCGGCTGCAATATAATTGAGAAAAAAAGGTATAATATAGTGGCGTATCGTTTCATCTCTTGTTATTGTTTATCGGCAGATATGAGTGAACCACAAGGATTTGATACAGAAAGACTGCGGGACAGCGTAGCCGATTTCCCGCTCCAGCCCGGGGTGTATATTATGCGGGATACGGAATCGACGGTTCTGTATGTCGGCAAGGCTAAACAACTGCGCAATCGTGTACGCTCCTATTTCTCGGTCGGGGGGCGTCACATCAAGACCGCCGTCCTCATGAATCATGTCCACCGGATTGAGTATATCCTAACGGCAACAGAACATGAAGCGCTGCTGCTGGAAAACAGCCTCATCAAACAGCACCAGCCGCGCTATAACATCAACCTGAAGGACAGTAAAAGCTATCCGGTTATCCGCATCACAAACGAAGCCTATCCCCGGGTTTTCCGTACCCGACGGATAGTTCAGGACGGAAGCGAATATTTCGGCCCGTTTCCAAACGTACATGCGATCGACATGTATCTTGATTTGATTGAGAAGCTGTTTCCGCTGCGAAAGTGCCGTGGTCCCATTCGAAAGAGATCCCAGCCATGTCTGTATTACCATATAGGTCGATGTGCTGCGGTATGCGCCGGTAAAACAGGGCAGAAGGAATATACCGACCGGGTAGCGCAAATACGAAAAATCCTTAATGGTGATACACAAGAAGTCGAACAGCAGCTGCAAGGTCGTATGGAACAGGCATCCACGGAACTGCGATTTGAAGAGGCCGCCTGGTGCAGAGACGTGCTGCGTGTAATAGCCGAGCTCCGGAACGGGCAGTCGGTAGTGGATTTTGATCCGGAAACACGGGACTATATCGCGCTCCACCGGCAAAAAGAACTCTGTGTATTTACCGTGTTTCAAATGCGCGGCGGCAAGCTGCTGGGCACCGAAAGCTTCCGCTCAAGATCGGTGGAAGATGATGATGAGGCCACAACCGAGTTCCTGCTGCAGTACTACACGACCCTCAAGCACCCGCCGCGAACCATATATTGTCAGATGCAGCTCGCCCAGGACACCGCCGCGGAGCTCACCCAGGCATGGAAGAGTCTGCAGTCCGGAGGACAGAAGCTTCCTGCAGTTGCCGAGCAATCTCCGGAATACGGAGACGGCGAAAAACATACCGGGACCGAGATTCGAACTCCCGTCGAGAAGCGCGACTCCGCAATCCTCAACATGGCGGTTGAAAATGCCCGACAGGAGCTTTCCACCTGGCTGCGCAGCGAGGGGGATATCGATTCCCTGCGTGAACTGGCTGCAGTTCTTGATTTGGCTTCTCCCCCGCTGCGCATTGAGGGCTTCGATATTGCACAGCTCCATGGCACGCATACCGTAGCTGCAATGGTCAGCTTCTATCGCGGGGCTCCGGATAAACCCCGGTACCGCCGCTATCATATCCGCACTACCAAAGGAAAGATCGATGATTATGCAGCTATGCGCGAGGTAGTTGCTCGCCGCTACACCCGCCTGGCGAATGAAAACCTTCAAATGCCGGATTTAATACTCATCGACGGAGGGAAGGGCCAGGTTAATGCCGCCAAGCATGTGCTACGTGCATTGGATCTCGATTCTATCCCGGTTATAGGTCTGGCAAAACAGTTCGAGGAGATCATCCTGCCGGATCAGCCGGACCCCCTGCGTCTGCCGGATGGATCCCCTCCGCTCCGTGTGCTCCAGTACGTTCGTGACGAGGCCCATCGCTTCTCAACCGGGTTCAATCAGCTTTTGCGGGGTAAGGATGTCGGGCTCAAGGTTCTCGAACAGGTTGATGGAATTGGCCCGGAAAAAAGCAAACGTCTGCTGAAAACCTTCGGATCACTCAAGGGAATCGCGGCTGCTGCTGCAGAAGACATTATGAGCTGTGTCGGGGTACGGGAATCTGCAGCACTGCAGCTGAAGCTGACCGCAGAGGATGCAATTACTCTCTCTGAGGCGTTTGATTCCCAAGCACAAGACGAAGGATAAACATATTCATCAGATGGGCGTGGATACCGCTGCGGTCGGAGCGCAACGCCGTATCAGCATCCGCCGCCATTCTTACCCGTTCCTGCAGCTCCGGTAATGAATAGACTCGTGCAGCACGCAGCATCTGCTCCTGATTGCGCTTGCCGCGTACCTTCAAGACAGTCCAAACCTCATCAGGGCTCTGTCCCCGCTGCAGTCGCTCCTTTACAGAGAGCAGCCGCCGCAGCTGCCAGGATACCCCGGCGACAATCTGAAACGGCTTCATGTCCTGAAGATCAAGCAGGGTATGCAGTATCTCCAGTGACTGCTCGAGATCCCGCTTCCCGACAGCATGAAACAGCGTGAATACCGATTCCTGCTTGCTGTGAAACATAAAGGTCTCTACATGCTCTTCCGTAATACTGGTTCCTTTGGGAAAAAGCGATAACAGACGATCGCATGCAGAGCGCAACTGATCCGTCGAATTATCAACCGTTTCCAGCAGCATTTCGAGGGCATCCCGATCTATTGTGCGGCCGTTCTGTCGCATATACCCCTGGACAAACTGCTCCTTCTGGTTTTCAAAAAGCTCCCAGAAAATCTTGATCTGACTTTTCGGTACCGCTGATTCTATCTTCCTGGATACCCTGGTCTCCTGCGAGAGTAAAATCAGGGTTCCAACTTGAGACGGCGCCTGAGCATACCGCGCCAGTAATGCATGATCATCGGCTGTTTTTATCGCCTCGGCCCCGTGAAACAGCACAACCTTATATGGATGAAAAAGAGAACCGTTTCTCAGAAGGGCTATCGCGTCACCGATTCCGTTCTCTCCGGCATACATTGAGGTTCGCTCCGGGGACTGTCCCTCACGTTTTTCAATATTTTTAAGAATACCTGCGAGAAACTCCTGCTTCCTTCCTTCCTCAGGCCCAAGCAGGAGATGTAGTGGTGCCGGCTGCATTTACGTATAGCTCCGTATAAGATGAGCCAGTCGCCCGAGAATTCGTACATCCTGGGTATAAATAGGCGGATAAGCAGGATTTGCAGCCTTAAGCATGATGCGGTTTGACTCCCGATAAAAATGCTTCAGGGTAGCTGAGTCCTCCAGCATCGCAACCACTATTTCACCGTTGGCAGCCGTGGCCTGCTGCTGAATAACAGCGACGTCTCCGCTCTGTATTCCCGCGTCAATCATGCTGTCACCTCGCACCCGTAATGCAAAAAAGGACCCTCGGCCCAGAAATGCCTGTGGAAGCGTAATTACCCCATCCTGGTTTTCCTCAGCCAGCAGGGGTCGCCCTGCAGCCACATCACCAAGAACGGGAACATCGATGAATTCCGGTGCCTCAGCCCCGGTATTGGAATGAACAAGCAATTCAAGGGAGCGCGACTGGTGCGCAGATCGTCGGATCCAGCCCTTCTTTTGCAGTGAATCAATGTGATCGTACGCAGCCTTTACCGATACCGATAATGCAGCCGCCACCTCACGCATTGTGGGTGGGTAACTGTGAGACTCAATATACCCCTCGATAAAAGCAAAAACTTCATACTGTCGCTTCGTTAATTCTCGCATCACTTGTCCATTCGAATACGTAGTTTTCGTATCTTGCCGTGCAGATTACTCGGATATACCCCCAGATCCTGCGCGGTTCGGGAAATATTATTATCATGCAAACGGAGCTTCGTCTCAATCAGTTCCCGCTCAAACTGCTCGCGCGCTTCAGTCAAGGTCATTTCCTGAAATCGTTCCATCAGACCGTCGACCGGCACATGCTCCGTGCCCAGACTCGATTCAATCATCTCGACGCCGACATCTACATCGTCAGCCATAATTGTAATA
The DNA here is from genome assembly GCA_964486425.1 of uncultured Spirochaeta sp. Classification (GTDB taxonomy): domain Bacteria; phylum Spirochaetota; class Spirochaetia; order DSM-27196; family DSM-8902; genus Spirochaeta_B. Next base: position 12,946 of record CAZANF010000041.1, read on the forward strand.
CGCTCAATCAGGTTTTTCAATTCCCGGATATTCCCCGGCCACGAATATTCCTTCAGCCGCTGCATACCGACCTTCGAAATTCGCGGACGCGGGCGGGCATGCTGCCGGGAAAACATATCCAGGAAATGATCCGTCAAAACCGACACATCCTCCGGGCGTTCGCGCAAGGCCGGCACATGAATCGGCACAACATTTAACCGGAAGAATAAGTCCTCGCGGAAGTTCCCGGCCGCAATCTCCGCTTGAATATCCTTGTTGGTTGCAGCAATAACCCTGACGTCGGCAGTAATCGACTGCTCCCCGCCGACTCGCTCGAACCGTAACTCCTGTACCGCCCGGAGTACCTTGGCCTGCGCACTGAGAGACATGTCGGCTACCTCATCCAGAAAAAGGGTGCCGCTGTCTGCCAGCTCGAAGCGCCCGCGACGTCTTCCTACTGCACTGGTAAATGCACCTTTTTCATGACCGAAAAGCTCACTTTCAATCAGGTTATCCGGAATTGCAGCGCAGTTCACCTCAATAAACGGCCTGCCGGCCCGGCGACTGCGGCGATGGATCTCGCGAGCGACCAGTTCCTTCCCGGTTCCGTTCTCGCCGGTGATTAAAATCCGGCTGTCCGTTTCGGCCGCCTGTTCAATAATCTGGCGGACATGAGCAATACCCGGACTGTTTCCAAGGATCTCCTGATGAACACCCTGCATTCTGAGCTGCATATTCTCCTTGCGCAGCTGTTCGAACTTCACTGCATTCCCGGCTACCGTCAGCACCCTTTCGAGACTCAAAGGCTTCTCGAGAAAATCGAAGGCACCCATTTTGACGGCCTTAACAGCCATATCAATATTTCCATGTCCGGAGATAACAATAACCTCAATCTCGGGATACTCTTCCTTGATCTCCTGCAGAACCTCGATACCGCCCTTGTTCGGAAGCCACACATCCAGAAATACCACATCGATGCGCTCTGTTTTCATAAGTCGCAGGCCGACAATTCCGTCTTCAGCTGCTATAACCTCGTGACCTTCATCTTTGAGAATATCGGAGAGTATCTCGCGGATGCCATGCTCATCATCTATTACCAGGAATCCTGCCATGCCTACTCCAGTGGAAAGTCGAGAAAAAAGGTGGTTCCGTCACCAGGCTGTGATTCGAACCATATTGATCCATTGTGGTCGAACATGATTCGTTCAACAATCGCCAAACCCAAGCCGGTCCCATGCGGTTTTGTAGTAAAATACGGATGAAACACCTTGGCGTGCTCGGCAGGATCAATCCCGGGACCGGTATCCTGCACCTGTATCCTAGCATAGTCCGTACGATGCTTTTTTACAACATCAGCCCGGACCAGTATACTCCCCTGACCGGACATTGCCTCTATTGCATTCCGACACAGATTCGAAAAGATACGATGGAGCATATCCCGATCGGCCGGTACGGTAAAATCCTGAGGTACATGCGAGAAATCAAACTGAATTTCTCCTTCAGACTGATAGAGATCTCGCACCTCGTTGAGCAGCTCAGACAGATATACCTGCCGGATAGTAGGTTTCGGCAGAGTGCTGAAGTTCCGGAACTCCGTAAGCATTGCGGACAGGCTGGTTACTTCCCGGATAATGGAGCCGACGGAACGCTCCAGTGTCTCCTCAAAATTCGGATCTCCCCGGCGAAACTTCTGCAGCAGCCGCTCCGCCGACAGCTGAATGGGGGTCAGCGGGTTCTTTATCTCATGAGCCAGGCGCTGCGCAATCTCCTGCCACGCGGCTACCTTTTCCGTCTGGCGAATTTTTCGACGGCTGAGATCCAGCTCCTGAATCATGCTGTTGAATGAGTCGACCAGATGAGAAATATCCCCGCCTGCTCGAGAGAGAATCCTGTAGCTGTAATCCCCGGATGCGACCCGTCGGGTAGCCTCCTCGAGGCTTTCAATCGGCCGCATGATCTCGTCACTCAGAATAAAACTTACCAGCAGCGAAAGGAGTACAAGAGGTACCGCAAAAGCAAGATAGAAAATGGATACCCCGGTGAGAAACAGGGGCTGCAAACGTTCAACCTGAGCAAAGGTTTCCAGGGTGTGGGTGAGCCGTTCCGCGTTTTGGTCAAATCCTGTGGGAAGGCGCAAGGCCATCATCGCCCGGTATTCACCCTCATTTCCCGCCGGAACAATGATACGCAAAAACCCTTCGGATCCGACAGATTCCTTTGCAACAAAACCAATCCGAGCTATCTGCAGCTGGTCATCACTGATCCGCAGTCTGTCATCACCGGCATGGAACAGCTCGGTGCCTTGGGCATCCCACAGCTGCAGCGCATCAAGGCGGGGCGACAGCGACTGCAGGTTCCCCCATGCGCGCTCGGGCTGCTGTGGTGCAGAAGCGAGAACCGACTCCACAACCGAGTTTCCGGCAAAGCTTTCAAGATCCTCAACCCTTTCACGGTAATACCCGATTGATATCGAT
>CAZANF010000042.1:0-15387 GCA_964486425.1 uncultured Spirochaeta sp.
ATCCGAATATGGTCACCTGATGCTCCCCGGACCCTGTAACAACCGGCGGTTCCATACGTTCCACCTTCAGTTCCGGATATACAACATGTACCTCAAAGCTGCCTTCTGCTGCTGCAGAAATATCGTCCAGATTCTCTACCCGAATTTTGACTTGATATTTCCCCGGTGGTACGGCATTGCCCGCAGCCAGGGTGACTGCAGTATTGGAATACTCTGATTCCCCGGATATCACCGCCGGACTAAACAGCGACAGCCGGCTGCTCCCGTCTTCTGCAGCAATTCCCCACTGACGAACCTTCCCGTTTCCCGCAGATATATCTACGGGCACACGTATCCGCTCCCCGATCTCCAGCATCACTGGTGTAATCGGGAGTTCAATACGAGGAGCCGCGTAGCCAGTTCGCGTTTCACCCAATACCGTTTCCGCATAAACAAATTCTTCCGGTTCTGCAGCGGAAACCCGATATGGCGCGATCCCGAAACGCAGCGGGGTTCTCTCGGGAAATCCCGATAGACGCAGAATTTGCAGATATCCCATATCTATTTCCTGGACATCGCCATGTACCGGATTATCAATATGCAGCAGATATCCTGCCGTGCGTGTACCATTATGCTTGAAATGAAGTTCGACCCTGCCCCCTCCCCGGTCTACAACGATAAGATCGGACACCGGAGAGATGGTGGTCGCCGCTTCCGCAGTAATCCTGATTCTCCCTTCTGCAACCTCCCTCCGCTGCGGGTTATTGCCGGAATGCAGCACTACCGCTGCCTGCCAGTTCCCCGAAGGAATGTCTTCAGCTGGTATCTGCAGCATAAATGGCCCGGGTTCAATCACGTTCTCATAGAGAAGGCGATCACCAGGATGGTTCTGTTCATCAAACAGATATACCGCAATCCGGTCATTCTCTGCGGAAACAAAACGGGCTGTCCCGGAAATTTCTAACAGACCATTGGCTTTAATATCCTCATCCGGCAGCGGATTAATCTTGAGGTCCGGAGATCTGTGTACCCCCATGGCCTTGATTACATAGCCATCCGGATCCAGCAGATTAGCAACCTCTATGCGCCAGTGTCCCGGTACAGGGTTATCAATCTGTACGGCAGCACCCCATTCAAAATACTGCACGGCAACCTGGGGGTCTCCGTCCCGGAATTTATTCCCTGAGGGATCGATAGCTGTCAGCACTGGATCCCCTTCTGTGTACAGGATAAGGAATACCAGCCGCTGCAGGTCGTCTCCGCTGTATGATGCAGCTTGATTCCCGGTATTCAGGCCTGCATACAGGCGCGAAGGCGCGTCTGCATTCGGCCGGTGCAGAATTGCAGCTGCCGTGCTGCGGACTGGCTGCACCATGTGCAGTGCCTGAGCGTTACGGGAGGTTTGCGGACGATATAGTTCATATTGCGACACATTACCAAGCTCAAACCCTCCGTTGCGGTCGAGGAACACCCCGGTTTCACCCAGCAGGGGAACCTCAACATAGGCTCGTATCCCTTCCTTGCCGGATGTAAAGCGCCCGAACTCTGCACCTGCCTCCGCCAGCCAGATATCGCTGGTAGGAATCTGTACCCGCACCCCGAGAAGTTCCTCATCAACAAGCAGCCCCTGCCGCATACCGAACTGTACTCGTCCGGAACCGCTTACCTGAACCGCATTGTTATACGGGTAGATAAACACCTCAACTTGTCCCCGTGCATATACCAGTTCAATCTGTACCGATCCATAAAACCCCTGTCCAGTGATTGCCGCCAGCATCTCTCCACGGACAACCCCGCTGAGTACGACGGCATTCCCCCGAACCGCGATCCCCCATTGTGAAATATCTATCCATACGCTTCCCGATGCTGCAACTGCAAACCCACCGGTTTGGTCTACCATCCCGATACCAGCCTCTATGCGAGTCCCCGTATCGAAAAGATACTGCACCTTGTCGGGCAGCTCGTCCGGCGGGCCGAAGGCTAATCCTCCATTCAGACTATGAATATACATGCCCGTATTCGCTATCGGCAGACCGAGACCGCTCACCGTGTACGAGAAGAACGCCCGTTTCAGTCCCCAGGGATATACCGGACTGCGGTTTACGAAGGCCACCTCGGCCGCAAAAGCCCCCATCCCAGGTACTACCGCCTCACCACCACCTTCAATCCGATAATTGCTGCCCTCCAGCTGCAGATTCACCAGAACGTTGCGAAACCCCAGCCCCCCGGCAATAGTAAAGTCAGGAAGCATGAGTTTTCCGCCGGTGTACCTCACACCTGCAGCTCCTATCTGCAGCCCGTACAGGCTGAACCGGACCCCTCCAAGCATTTCCGGCAGAATCATTTCAGCGTTGCGGAAGCTGATCTCCCGGGAGCGGGGCTCCAGAGTCGGGTTATTCAGGACAACACTGAATCCTGCCATCTCAAATTGAATCGAGGAAACTGCGGCTTCCCCGTAGAACTCTCCCTTCCGGTTAAACCCGGCATCATGCAACTGCAGCTGAGTCCGATGAAAAGGATCCGGTAATTCAATGTCGATTACATCGATATGTATCCCGTCCGGATGAAACGCAAGCTCCCGAAGCTCCGCAGCAAAACCCCCAATGGAGATATACGCATGCCCGATTCCCCCGTTCAGTTCCTGTATCTGCCCGCTCCAGTCGATATGCAGGCTGCTCATTCGGACGGTAGAAACATCCAGTGGAAAATCATCGGGGATATGCAGCAGCCCGTGAGTGCGTATTCCATCCGTACCGATCTGCACGCGAGTAATCTCTGCAGTTATCCCTGCAAATATCGGGAACCGGACCGGGTTCGCCGAAGCAATCGAAAAGGCAGTAACCCCGTGCATACTCGAGATACTGCAATCCTCTATGCGAAGCTGCGTACCGGCAATACCATCCGGCAGATGTGCAGGAAGGGTAACACTGCCGGCAATATCGGCTTTCACTTCGTTATCCTCCCCGGCCGAAAAGCGCATACTGCCGCCGGTTAGCTTGAGTCCGCCGAACAGCTCGGCGTGTATCCCGTCTACTGCGGCATCAAGCTCGATTATCCTCCCGTGCATATCAACCCGGCAGGTTTGAATATCTGCACTGAGCCCGGCCAGCCCCTGAGGCAAATGCTCCGGGAGCACAGCCCGTCCGCCGATACCTATCAGAAGTTCATTCCGGGAATCGCCGGCAAACTCCAGAACCGAGTCATGAATAATGATACCTGCAAGCTCGGCCCTTGCCTGTGCAATCCCGATATCCACGGTGTGAATTTTTCCATCAAGAGTAAACTTGAGCTCCCCGATATCCAGTCTCTGGCCGGACAGACCTTTCGGAAAACTCTCACCCAGATACAGCTGCCCGCTGAGACCCACCAGAGCCGGTTCACCGTACGTGCATGAAAGGGCAATGGTTCCGGACGCAATCCGTATATCCCCGGTCAGCACGGAATCCCCGGCAACAAGCATGGCAGCCGAGAATGCGGTCTCTCCCTGCTCGTTAATACGAAATTCCCCCAGCTGCACTCGCGCAGAAGACAGCACTCCGGGAAACTCAGCCGGAAGCACAGCACTGCCGTCAATACAGAGAGTCAGCCCGGTATCGGCTTTGGTTTCAAGACGTACGGATGCATTCTCTATATCAACGGAACCGCCGGGAATACTCACCATAAGGGCCTTCTGTTCTGCACAGGCAGAAACCCTGCGTATTGCGCCGGTTGCGCTGTCAATAACCAGTTCTTGTATCTCCAGCATCATACCGGCGATCCCGCGCGGCAACGGGGCTGCCAGCAAGAGTCCGCCTGAGACTGATATCAGCAGTTCGCCGCCTTCCATATGCATGCCGACTCCGGCGTTGTGCAAGCGAAATCCCCCGGCAATCTCCCCTTGAATACCGGATACGGCTGCTGCCAGCGACTGAACACGACCATCGGCATCAATTCCCAGATTTTGCACCTCAAGCTGCAGCCCATGCAGAAAATCCGGCATGGCAGGATCGGTGAGTACTACGCTGCCGGAGAACTGCATTTCCCCGTCGCCGGAAAGAGCAACGCTGGTCAGATTCCAGTCACAGCCGGCATATTCGGCAGAGAGTCCGGCTACTTCCGCCGAATCAATACCTCCGCGGCCGCTGGCCAGATCAATATACACCCCTGTGATGCCGACCTCCGGTATGCGCCAGCCTTGTGCATGCATTTGCGGAGGAAATAAAAGCTGGGCGTACGGGATTTCAATTACCGGCTTCAGGGATTCGTCCTGCCGGACCTGCAGCCCCTCGGCTGCGATTCTCCAGTCTCCAAACAGCGGAAAGACGCTTCTTCCCGGGACATGCAGCTCCAATCCGAGCAGTTCACCGGCGGTTGAGATACGAAGATCATTGATTGCTATCTCTCTGCCGGCTATTCCAGGCGGCAGCAGGGATGACAGCCGCACATTTCCGTACAGGGATATCACCTCATCCTGCACCTGCAAGTCGGCAATGAAGAAGCGGCAGCCCCATAGATCGAATGGTTCCAGCCCGGTCGCTCCGATCTGCAATCCCCCTTGCGGCTGCAGCCGGACGTGCCGGGCAAACAGGGTCACCCCGGAAAGAATGCCCGGCAGCCGGGCTTCAACCCTCGCTGATTCAATACCATCTGCAGTAAAACGAAGATCCTCCAGTGAAACCCGTCCGCTGGTGAATGGAATCGGTAGAGTAATTCGGGGAATGGTTACCGGACTGCGCAGCCCGCCGTCAGGAAGGAGGATGACCGGATTAAAATCAAGCTCCAATCCTGACAGCCATGGCATATATACCCTCAGGTGTGCTGCAAGCCCGTCGTTGGTTATACCCGCCGAGACTATCTCGAGATTTCCGCCCATATGCGACAACTGCAGCCCGACATGCCGCATTTCGCCTTCTATACGGCCGTTCTCAAGGCAAACTGCAAATCCGGGCAGCAGAACAGATGCACCAAACTGCGGCAGAGCAATACTTGTCTGCGGAAAGGCCCATCTGTCAGGCTGCAGCTGCATAGCCCTGATGGAGACCGGGAATCCCCCGATACGCATGACAGGCAAGGAATCATGGTAGGTAATAACGGAAGTAGTTATACGTCCATCACGACCAAGCTGCATACTGCCGTTCGGTACGGGCACATATCCCCCGCCCAGTCCATTGGGCAGCAGTATCCTCCCGCCGAGATGCATGGACTCTGAATCGACCCGCAGATGCTCCGCAATTATGGAAAAGCCGTTCAAGGCGTTCAAGTGAAGCGGCTGTTCCAATTCAGCCTCACCAAGGGCTGTTCCCTGTACCAGCTCAATCTCCGGAATATGCAGATTCCCGCCGCCGAGCAGCTCTGGTATCGCTGACTGTATGTCGTACAGGGATATTCTGCTTTTCCCGAGTACCGCATTCGTTATCTCTACCGGATACCCGTGAAGCAGCCTTCTCCCGGAAACGCCATCCGCAGATCTGCTTACCGCTCCCAGCTGAACATGATCTCCCAGTCGGGAGTTCACAAACTCCAGTGCCCCTGTAAATGGCTCGGGAAGCCGCAGTTCACTTGTACCAAATATCCCGCTTGCATCAATAAACGGCTTCCGGACGATATGACGATACCCGGAATCACTGAACTCCAACCTCCCAAAACCCTGTGCGGAGTCCGCAACCTCACCGTTATGGAACACCAGTCGATCAAACTGCATGCGATCCTGGTGCATATACGCAGGCAGTTCCGCCCAGCCGTCGCATGCGGCCAGTATTCCGCTGGAGAACTCCCAGTGTTCAGCAGTAAACCTGGTGTCACCCAGCTGCAGCTGATATCCCTGCTTCCTTTGCTCTACCGGAGCTATTTCTCCATCGCGAAAGACCCCGACATCAGAAAACAGGATATGCTGATCTGCCGCCGGTACATACAATTCGCTGATGTAGAAGCCGCTATCGGTAAGCCGCAAGCTGTCGGCGGGTATACCCCGTCCGTACCCCGATATCTCCGCACCGAGGGTGAACTGAATATCTGCAATGCCGGGGTGCAGCACCGTCCAGTCGTCCAGATTGAAAACAAGCTCATGCAGTGAGATCTCATCCGGATTCGGCAAGCCGCTTGGCATCGCTGCCGGACGCGCCAGCCCGATCACAGCCTGGGGCACACCATTCTCCATTCGAATACTAACTTGATACAGGTCGATGTCAAACCCATGAATCCGCCGCCGCATCGTGCCGGTGTGTACTTCAGAGTTTTGCCAGTCGATACCCTCATCGGTAATCAGCAGCCCTGATAAGGAGACCCCGGGAGAGGCTACCCCTTCCTGATCTGAACCAGCAAGGGAGCCTGCAATGGCCGCCAGCCGTCCGTCATGCAGGTGAAAATCCGTCAGACGAAACACTCGACCATCTGAATCACGATACTCTACCGGCTCGAGATAAAAGCCGTGTTCGGCAATCCATTTTCCGTCGGTAGTGAGGGATGCATAGCGGAACTGCGGACGCTGGGGCAGCCAGCCCGGCGGGAGCTCGATATAGCCCTTGTTCACGGTGAGACGGTCACTGCTCACTACGGTGTGTTCGAGATAATAGCTCAATCCATGGATTCGTATTGCAGCATTCTGTCCGGGCTGCAGCGATCCAGTCTGCAGCTGATACTCCCTGCCGTCCTCTGCCGCGCGCAGCTGAAGATGTTCCAGAACAGGGTTCTCCGGCGACAGAACCTGTCCATCACCAACCAGGAGCGTTCCCGGTTCAAACCTCACTGTATCACCCTGCAGTCGAGCCTGGTTCTGCAGCTCGAGCAGCCATCCCGGAGCAGCAGTATTTCCTGCGGTTCGCAATGACCCGACATGAGCTGAATCTGTGTACCCTGACCCCAGAAAGCGAACTACCGGCGGAGGGGACACCACAGTGTCCGGAAAGCTCATCTGCTGGTCCTGTGGACCGATAATCCCCATAGTACCGACCAGCCCGGTTCCCGGTACGAACTGTATCCGGTGCAGTTCCGTTTCCCATCCTGCAACCTGCAAATGATAGGGTGTATCCGCCGCCAGCTCCACCGAATGCAGGAATATCTCTCCGGCGGAATCAAGCTCTGCGTGGATATCGGCAATTGGTATCCCTGCTGTATCGACGCCTTCATGGTCCCGCATCCTGTACGCAGCCGGAATCTGCAACTGCCCTGCGGTCAGCTGCGAATCAGTCTCGTTATACGTGCCCTCTATTCGAAATCCCTCCCATTCCCATACAAAGGGCAGAACAAGGGGACTATGTCCGGCTGAGCCGGTAGAAAATCGACTTCGCTTCTCATTGCAATTACCGGCATGATCGACCATCCGTACACGCAACTCGTATTGGGTATCGTTGTGCTGCAGCTGGATACTATGCTCATATGCATTGATTTGTCCGGTCCGGGAAAATCGCCATTTTCGTCCGGTTGACTGCAGCTGTCCATCCGCTTCGACAAACAGCTCTACCTGCACAAAGTCTATACCTGAGGATGGTCTATCTTCATCCTCAGGGTTTACATCAGAGGCATCCCTCCATGCAGCAGCAACTGTCAGGGAATCATGATCATGATCAATATGAAGTTCGTATTCCGGCGGGGACCTGTCGAAGCGCACGATGCGACGGGAAACGCTGCGGTTACCGGCGTAGTCCTCGGCCACCAGCGCGGCAAAGAGCTCACCATAATCGCCATAATCCTCCAGGGCTATTGCGGTCGACATACGATCTCCGCTCACCGCTATCTGCTGCCATTCAGCTGAAAACTCGTGTTCCCGCAGGTCTTCACTCGACTCGGGCAGTATATCGGGGTGATGATCGATGCGCAGATAATACCTGCGGATACCGCTCATATCCGCCGGCTGCTGCCATGTGAGACCAACCTCTGCGAGCTTGCTCCACCGCTGCTGGTCGGCGTGAGTGCTCGAAAGCAGACGCAATTCCTGCGGCGGACTGGTATCTACCCTGAAACCGTAGGCTGCCGGCAGGCTTTCCATCCCGTTCGCACCAGTTGCGGTTATGGATAATTGATAATGCTCGTTCAGCCGGTTGTCATCCAGATCATCAAGCAGCAATGCAGCAAATCCGTCCCCATCCGCAGATACCGGAACAATTCCGGATCTCTCCGTGTGAGTCTGTATGAACGTGCCGACAGATCTATATCCGCGGACAAGCTCATAACGATACTCCCGGGGCGGAATGAGCGCGTTGCCTGCGCTGATATCAAAGAATGCGCTGGAAAAGGGTACGGCCTCAAGATCCTGCTTCCCCTCCGGATGAGTTCGACTGCTGATCACCGGAATTTCGGGGGCTTCGCTGTCCACCCAGAAAACCTGATGTCCGGTCTCTCCTCTGTTCCGTGCTCCGTCGACTGCCCGGTATTCCATTCTCCATTGACCGCTGTGCGGGACTTCTACCTCGAAGGACAGTTGTGCATTGGCCTGAAACTGCTCGATCGTCTTCCCGTTGCCGACCGGCACCCACTGCCACGTGTTTTCGGACAATGCAGGGTCATCACGGCCGATGCGATATTCGATACCAAGCACCGCTCCCGAAATCGCTTCTTCCGCCGAACCGCTACTCCGGTCTTCAACGAAAACCGTTGCCTGCATTTTCTTCGATACAGAGGCAGCACCGGTGCCTGTCGCGTTGTTCCCGTCGCGGTCCTGCAGCTGCAGGCTGGTTATCCGCGGCTGTGCAGTATCCAGCAGAAATGCAGCTGCAGCCGTACCTGAATTCCCGGCCGCATCATGCAGAACAAAATCAGCTTCAATCCGGGCATCTGCAGCCTCAACCGATAAGGGAAAGAAACACCAGGTATCCGTATCAAATCCTGCCTGGAAAATATTGTGATCCGATGCCCCGAGCACGGTTCCATCTGTGTCGGTCAACAGCAATGGGCTGCCGGCAATCCCGGCATGCAGATCATGTGCCGAGAAATCCTGTATCCATACCCCGCCAAGTTCGGTGTCATAGTACGGATAGGGAGTAATCTCTAATTCCGGAGGGGTACAGTCCAGCATAACCTGCTGCCGCAGGCTGCCGGCCACACCGGCAGAACTGGATGCAGATACCTTAAGTTCATGGCTCCCCTGTTCCGTCAACAGTATTTCAATAGGGTTTTCTCCGGTATGCAGTTCAGCTGTTCCCCCCTGGTCCTGAACCGTCCAGCTGTCGGGGTTCAGCCCGGAGAGACCGGGCGACGCTGTCACGCGGATAACTGCAGCCTCTGCAGAGAGCCACCCATGCGGCCCTGCTGTTTCACCCCATCTGCCGTGCACCTCTGCGCTCAGAATGACCGGTTCGCTATCAATCCACAATTGCTCGGCCGCATACGTGGTGTTTCCAAGTACGTCCCTGGCGGTAATTACCGCCAGGTACACCCCTGATTCATAGCGGAAGAGATCAATATCCTGAGGTTCAGATGAGGCAGCCCTGCCGACCGTCATGCTTCCGTCGGCACCCTGCAGGGCCTTCCATACTGCTTCATCCGGCTTTCCCGCAGCAGGATTGAAGGAGGATTCCATCGCAAGATGAGGATCCTTCGCGGTAAACCATTGCCAGTCAATCTGTGCAATTCCGCTGTGACTATCCGCAGCATGCACCAGAAATCCGCCGGGGCCGTTAAGCCACTCAGCTTCTGTTTCCCCGCTTGCGCGTATCAACTGAACATCCGGCGGGGTGCGATCAATCTGAATCTCAATCGAATGCACAGCCGTATTCCCCAGCAGATCCGTAGTATGTACATCAACTGTTTCGGTTCCGGTGGCAGCTGTTGGAGGGATATCCAGGGTGAGTATCCCGTCCCGGTACTCGGCTGATAACGGCTCGTTCGCATATTCGGCTGCTGCCGGGGCCGCACCTATCCCCTCGTCCACTACCGCAATGCGAATATTGCTCCCGCGGCTCCATTCTCCGGAATCTGCTGGCTCCAGGAGCCGAATCTCCGGGGCCGTGGTATCAATGCCGAAATAATGGTTGGGAACAGCATCCCAGTCCTGGGACGAATAGTTTCCCGCCCGATCCTTCATGCGGAACCCCAGTGCGTAGAATCCGTCGGCTGAATCAGCCAGATCATATTCAAACGTCCGGCCGGTGCCGGATCCTGCAAGTGTGCCGTTTTCGTATATCAGGCGCCACTCGATTGAAGCGGTATCAACCCCCGAGTCATCATCCTGCACTATTCCGGCAAACTGCTGCAGGCCAGACAGATACGGGGCTCCGGCAGGTATAGATGCCAGGCTTCCGGAATTACCTTCAGAAGCATATTCAATCCCGGTGATAATGGGTGGAGTCACATCCAGGTAGCTGTAATAGGTATCCTCGAACTGATTTCCGGCATTGTCCTGGACACATACATGAACCGGCGTCTTTCCATTGTGCAGGATCTGAAGCTCCGGTTCATGTGATGAAAACCGCCTTTTCCCGCCGCCCGGCAGCTGATACCGCCAGCTCCCGTTGTGTATACCTGAACCAACGGTGCCGTCCTGCAGATCGGGATCCTCTGCTGTCAGTCTGAGTTTCACCCCCTCTGCAGAGCTCACCCAGGGGGCGGTTTCAGGCGGAAGCTGTTCCGCAGACCAGCCGCTGCTGCTGAGCAGATCATCGACTGATGTCTGAGGGCTGCCTCGGTCAATTCCGAAGGATATGGTCTGCATGGTCATATTGCCAACTGCATCGCCAGCACGAAGCCGCAGTGTATAACTTCCTTCCTCATGTATCAGAATGGACGAACCCGGCATCCACTCCATTCCATTCAGTGAATACTCGATACTGTTTACTGCAGCCCCGGCATGATGATCCTCCACCGCAGCAGATATCCCGACGTCGTCCCAAAACCATGCATGGGACAAATCGGAGGGACCGGGCCATTCAACAGCCAGTTCAGGCGCTGAATCATCAATGGCTGCAAAATCCGCCAGCCGGAGACTGGTTCCAGCGTTGTCGGCAGCCCGAAGTCCAATCCGGTATTCACCTGCGTGAGAAAGCCCGGCTTTCATGGAACTGCTGTCCTGATTCACCTCTGCATATAGTTCGATATAACTGCCCGAGGCGTCCCTGCGAAAGATGCGCATGGAATACTCGTCAATGCCGGATGCATACGAATTCACCCTGGGGTCATCCGGCGAGATCTCCAGTTCATACCCCCCCTCGGGGAGTGAAGACCATGACGCAGGAGAAGTACTGCTTACCGAAAGACCATCCGGCCAGAACCCGGCTGCAGGCTTTGTCCGATCGATACTGAACTCCCGCGAAATCTGCGAGGAATTGCTCACGTTGTCGACGGCTGAGAATACTACCTTATAATTTCCATCTCCCAGAGATCCGGGCTTACCGGACCCCCGATAGATTCGTGTTCTGTTTTGGACTGATGAACCGCGGTATACGGAATACGTCCGGGAAGCGACCCCGGACCCGCTATCATGAGCCGAAGCTTGAGGTGAGACGGCATGCCGAACGATACTGCCCTGACTCGGTAATGCCCCGACCCAGGATAATGAGGGTACTCCATTATCCCGTATAAACACGCGACTTCGGGTACTTAACCGCTCGCGATTTCCTTCCAATATACGATCCCGCCAGCCGGAAACGCTTATCGTGTTGCGTGCTGAGGAAAGGGTGCGGCTTTTGCCGACACTGTGTTTTTTATTGGTAGAATCCCGGTTGGCAAAACGCTTTTTGGGTGAATCCGATGGGTCATCATATGCTTCAATGTAATAATTGCTGAAAAGGCCATCGTGCTCCGTTTTGCGAGCCCGAATCTTGATGGAACTGCCTTTGTAAAACACACTGCTGCCGCTTTTATACCATTTGCTTGACGGATGTTCGACATCAATATAATAACTGAAATCTCCATTATCGTGGCTTTTAGAGACAATATTTTCCCACCCGCTCAGTGTGTCGATCCCGATTGACAGCAGCACAAGGCATATAAACAGTGTTGTTTTCATTATGGCCTTCCCGCACGATACAGCCCGGACTGGCTGCGGAAAAAGCTCAATCGCTCATTTGAAATAACCTCATGCAGACCGGCATCCAGGGCAGTCGCCCATACCGGTGACTGTGTCTGTACAAGCTCGCTCGATCCAGGATGATAGGTGAATGTCCGGAGATTTCCATCCCCCCGGGCAAGTACCCATACCAGTCCCTCATGCCGGGAAAACCTGAAGGATTCTCCATTCCCTCCCGAATACACTGTCTGCCATTCCGCCGGATCTGATCCGGTGTGTATCAGATAACAGCCTTGCGAGTTTCGCAGCTCCAGAATCCCGGGAATCAGCATATCTGCAGAATGCAGGGGTTCGGTACTGAATGTATGCCGTACCGCAGTTTCCTCAGAAAATGTTATGCCGATTACCTGTAACTCACTCCCGGAACCCGGTATGGCTGCTGCAGCCTGCACGCCCGACAGGTTCCCTCTGCCTTCCAGCAGATACCCGTCCGACAGCGGAACCTCGCCGCCAACCGGAATCCATCCCCGTGAGCGCCGCAGATATATCCGGAAGGAGTGCCCGGACTCTATCCACAGCACCGGGAGTTCAGTCTCTTCCCCGCAGCCGTAGCTGATATAAGCCTTGTATGATACACCACCTGTCTCAATCGGTATGACATGAAAATCCCCGCGGGTATCGATGTAAAAGTCGGACACCGAGTCCCCGACAAGAATCCCGCGGGCTATGGTATGATCCTCATCTTCGTCGTAAAACTGAAGTGAAGTAATCTCATGCGGATAGATAATCTCGGCCGCAGCGGCCTGCATTGAACTGCCCTCATCCAGCACCGCCGTATGAATGCCTCCAGGGAATACCGACAGAACGATAAACCCCGAGATGCCGAACGGACGAATATATGGTTCCTGCCCGCTATATGGAAAAAGAAACTGCGGGGGATCACAGGAAAATCCTTCAGGGATGTCCGGCGACAGGGAGATACACATCGCGAATATGCCGCTCACATCGTCTGCAGTTTCCGCAGAGAAGATTAGCAGCCATTCGCTGTTCACACGGGGATGCAGTGACATATGCGACAGGTTGTAGAGTGTCTCACCCGACCATGAAATATCCGCCGCTGCCGCATGGAAGGAATGCCCGGCATCACGGGAAACCCGGACCGCGGGATTCCCCGCTACACTGCCGATCCACAGCAGTGACGTCATTTCCGTATCCACAAGGAGAATCTCATCCCCTGCGTGCAAAACAGGTTCCGGAAGAATTCCCAGATCCAGAGGCACCAGACCTTCTGTGCTCGATACCGCCCGTGCAGATGCAGCAGTGAATATAACGGCGGTCAGACAGATGAACATCCAAAATTTTTGCATACGGCCTCCATAGAGGTACTACCGGTTTTCCGGAGCATTTCCATCAAACGGCTGACACATGGGGCATCTTTTCTGTATATTTTTCTGCAAGGACAACCAATGAATGGAGAGCATATGCGCAATTACGGCGGCACACTTTTTTTGGGCCCAATGCCCGGTACCACAGAGCCTCTGCAGCTGTGGGCTGAAAACATACAGGCCCACCAGATTACCCAGATAGTGTGCCTGACTCCCCCGGAAGAAATCGAGAAAAGAGCGCCGGAATATGCAGAACTGCGCCTGCAGTATCGCTGTGGAGCGGGACCAGAGGGTTTCACCCCGGAACTGCTGGACGTACCCATCGAGGACAACAAGGCTCCAATCGACGCTGAATCCTTCTGGACGGCGGTGCGGAAAACTGCAGCTGTTGTAGAAAACGGAGGCAAAGCCTTTATCCACTGTCGCGGTGGCCGTGGACGTACCGGACTGTTTGCGGCGGCAGTACTCACCCTGCAGGGCTGCAGTCCGGATCAGGCTATGGAGAAGATTCGCAGCGCGGGCTCTTTCCCGGAATCTGCAGAACAGCAGGCCTTTCTGCGGCGAACAAGCACCGGGGTTTGACGACCTGCCCCGGTTATGATAATCATACTGCATGGATAATCAGCGTGTACGCCAGCTTCTGGCATCAAGTCCCGGCGATGAACAGGTTGCAACCCGCGGATGGGTTCGAACGCATCGGGATACAAAGGATATTGTATTTATCGAACTGAATGACGGCTCCTGCCTCAAGAACCTTCAGATCATTATCAGCAAATCGGAGTTTCCGAATCCGGAGGAACTCAAACGCCTGGCAACAGGAGCGGCGGTGCGCGTCCGGGGCAAGCTCGCCGAATCACCGGGTAAGAATCAAACAGTGGAACTCCATGCTGCAGAACTTGAGGTAGTCGGGGACTGTCCCCCGGATTATCCCCTGCAGAAAAAGCGGCATTCCTTTGAGTATCTGCGGGAGATTGCCCACCTGCGACCACGAACAAACACATTCGGCGCCGTGGCCCGGGTTCGCAACACCTTGAGCAGTTCCATACACCGATTCTTTCAGGATAGAGGATTCCTGTGGGTTCACACCCCGATAATTACCGGGATCGACGCCGAGGGCGCTGGAGAGATGTTCCAGGTGACTACCCTGCCCCTCAAGGACATCGCCGCAAAACCGGGTCTGGTAATTGATTATGCACATGATTTTTTCGGGAAACCGGCCTACATGGCGGTGACAGGCCAGCTTCAGGCCGAGGTTTTTGCCTGCAGTATGGACCGTGCCTATACTTTCGGACCAACCTTCCGGGCCGAAAACTCGAATACGATCCGACATCTTGCTGAATTCTGGATGATTGAGCCGGAGCTTGCCTTCTGCGATCTGGATGCCAACATGGATCTTGCCGAGGATTTTATCCGCACCATCATTTCAGATGTGCTGCAGGGAAATCCGGAGGATATGGAGTTCTTCGATCTGCGAATTCAAAAAGGCCTCATTGAAACACTTACCAAGGTCGCCCGGACACCGTTCAAGCGTATCAGTTACAGCGATGCAATCGAACAGCTGCAAAACTGTGATGCTGAGTTTGAATACCCCCCGACATGGGGAGCAGCCCTGCAGACCGAGCACGAGAAATACCTGACCGAGGTCATATATAACTGTCCGGTCATTGTGTATGACTACCCGATGGAATGCAAGGCCTTCTACATGAAGCAGAATCCCGACGGAAAAACCGTGCGGGCAATGGATGTCCTGGTTCCGCGGCTCGGCGAGATTATCGGCGGAAGCCAGCGTGAGGATCAACTGGACGCCCTGAAGAGCCGAATGGAGGCAGTTGGACTGAATCCGGAAGAGTACTGGTGGTACCTGGACCTCCGCAGATTCGGCAGTGTTCCTCACTCGGGATTCGGTCTCGGATTTGAACGCTTGATTCAATACGTAACCGGTATGCAGAATATCCGTGACGTAATCCCATTTCCAAGGACGGTAAAACATGCTGATGTCTAAACACAAGGTCTTCCGGTTTCTGTGCGCGCTGCGGCTTGCCGGCGCGCCGCTACTGCACTCATGTGCACCAGCCCCGGCTGGAGACGCCGGCAGGGCAGGCGCTC
>CAZANF010000043.1:0-15240 GCA_964486425.1 uncultured Spirochaeta sp.
GGAAACTCTGAGCCTCGGTGGTGGTCGTGAGCTGCCCGCCGGCTGCTACCCCGCCGGCCATAAATCCATCGAACATAAGGGGCTGCAGTTCTGCCCGCGCCGTGTAAATAGCAGCGGTATGCGCTGCCGGACCTGACCCGATGATGATTACTTTTCGAACTTCTGCCATATGCTGTCTGCTCCTTGCAAATTTATATATTATTTTTCCTATATTACCGATTATACGCCCTGTCGGCAAGTGCAGGGACAGATCACGTTTGTCCACCGTCTATCCATACAGTATATTACCATCAGGAGACTTCGTAATGATACACCCCAAAAATATATCCGAGCAGGAGATACGCCAGACAATTGAAGCCGGTGAATTCCCGGCACATATCCTGAACTCTTCCCGAAATGTCGCGGTAATAGCTACACAGGACTGGTGCCCGGAATGGAGAAACATGCAGCGCTGGGTTAAAAGTGAACAGGAAGACCCTGAGCCGAACTCCCCGGATGTGGATATATATCTTATAATCTACAACAACACCGATTTCCAGCAGGAATTCATGCAGTTAAAGGAGAACACCTGGGAGAACGGATTTATTCCGTATGTCCGGTATTACCGCAACGGGGAGTTCCAGGGTGACTCCAACGGTGTTACCAGCAGAAAATTCTACCAGCGATTTCTTCATTGACAGCCTATTCCCCGTCGCGCAGCCACAGCAGCTCGTACGGAGGCAGCAGCAGCTGCTCCTGCTGTATGGCCGGAGGATCTCCGGTTATGGCGTCCCGTACCCGCAGCAGATTTGCCGCGGCGGGATGATCAAAGATCCTCTGCACAATTTCCTGGGGAACGCTTTGCACAGCCGGCGATACGTTCGCCAGAACCAGGGTCCGGCTGGAATTCAGATGGCGCAGATAGGCAAATACATGCTCGTTTCCGCTGTCAACAAGTTCAGGCTGGGTCAGATGTCCCAGCTCCGGAATCTGCTTGCGGACCTCGATCATTCGCTTCATCGCGGAAAAGACTGTGTGTTCCACCGTACCCGGTATCCGGCTTCGCTTTGCTTTGTCCCAGCTGAACACAGGCCGATGCATCCAGCGGTTGTCCTCGCGCTCCGACTCGCGGTTCCTGTAGGAGTAGTCATTCACATAGCCGATCTCATCCCCGTAATACACAATCGGGATTCCTCCGAAGGAAAACACCACCCCGTACAGCATACATATTTTGCGTACCGAGGTTTCAATCAGCCCGGCATCGTTTTTCGACAAGGCATACTCAAGCCCGGCCAGTGAGGCTGCCGATCCGCTGATACGCGCATCCCCGGTCGCCTGGTTCTCCATAAACAGCTCACCGCGGGCTGTTGATCCGGGAAACTTCCCGGTGAACATATCCTTCCAGAAGTCGCGGTGCATAACCGGGTCGTAGCCGACGGAGCGGGCATCATCATCGGAGAAGCCGATTCCGATATCATCGTGGCAGCGGATGTAGGTAAGCCAGGTACAGCCGGCAGGTATCTGCGGCATATTCCGCAGTCCGGTGACAAGCAGGCGGGTGTTTGCAGTCGCCACAGCATCCCACAGCAGCACCATAAGGGATACGTGATATGCAATTTCGGTCTCACGCCCGGCAAAATCCCCCTGCCCGAAGTACTTGACCACCTCATGCGGCTGTACAATAGCCTCGGAGATGGTAACCAGACTCGGTACAACCACCTTGTAAGCCAGGGAAAAAAGCCGCAGAAGTTGATGCGCCTGATCAAGGTTCTGCGAGTTGGTACCGATCTGCTTCCACAGAAAGGGAACAGCATCCAGACGGATGATATCGATACCCCGGTTGGCAAGATACAGGAGGATCGAAACCATCTCCCGGAATACCCGGGGATTTGTATAGTTGAGATCCCATTGATAGCTGTGAAATACCGTCATCACCCATTTTTCCAACTCCGGTATGTAGGTGAAGTTGCCGGGGGCGGTAAGAGGAAAAACCTCCGGTAGTGCAGACTCGAAGGCATCCGGGACCAGTCTGTTAGTATAAAAATAGTAATAGTCCTGATACTCGCTCTCGCCAGCGCGGGCCTTGCGTGCCCATTCATGGGAGTCCGCAGTATGATTTACCACCAGGTCCATCTGCAGCAGCATATTCCGTTTGCTCAGCTCGCGGGACAGCTCCTCCAGCTGTTCCATGGTACCAAAACGACTGTCAAGCTTGCGGTAATCCCTGACCGCATAGCCGCCATCGTTCTCCCCCTCCGGCATATCCAGAATGGGCATAAGATGCACAACCGTGATGCCCAGTTCCTGGAGATAATCCAGATGCCTGGTTAGTCCCTCAAGGTCGCCGGCATAGCGATCCAGATAGATCATGGCGGAAACCAGATCAGGACTCAGATACCAGTCGGCCTCCGACTCACGCCGCCGGTCCCGCGAGTGCAGGTGCTCCGGACGATTGAGATGGGCCTCATACAGGCAATGGAGCAGCTGCATAAACTGCTGCCGGGAATCCTCGCGAGAGGCGTATATCCACATGAACTCCCGATACAGCTCATCAAATGAGGCTGAAAGGCGGGTTACAAAACCGGCATGCCTTTTGGCAAACGGTGAAGGCTTTATCCCCTCTAAAAACTGCAGCAGTAACGGGTGAAGGTGGCGATCATACATACCCCATAGTAGCAAAAAAAATGATGGCGCTGCTATACCGGGCCGGGAAGCGCCGTTCTCCTGCCGGACATTATGTGATATAGTCCGGAAAAGAGGACTCGATTAATGGACAAGAAATACATAATCGGCATAAACGATGCCAGGGTTCTGCGCTCCCTGTGGATTCAAAAGTCAATGAGCCGGATAGAACTCTCCCGCTATCTCGGCCTGGACAAATCCACTATTTCCAAAATAGTCGGCAACCTGCTCGAGAGCGGGATTATCGAACTGGTGTATGAGGGCGACTCGAGTCCGAACGGGGGGCGCAAGCCGACCTTCCTTTCGATCAATCCGAATTTCGGCGCGGTGCTCGGTGTAGAGATGCAAACCGATTTCTATATTGCCCTGCTGGTGGATTTCTCCGGGAAGATACTCTTCAAAACCGAACAGCCGCTTTCCATGGAGAACCGAAGCGTTGCCGACGCATTTCTGGCCATATATGAAAGCCTCGCTCCGCAGCTTGCGGCAACCGGGGTACCGGTAATCGGCGCCGCAATCGGAGCCAGCGGGATAATCAATCCGTACGACGGGATTATCTTCCGGTCAAACCCCCTCAGCAGTACCGAAGCACAGAACGTTTACCAGACACTGGACACCGCCCTGGATATCCCGGTCATGATAGACAACGATGCCAACTGCGGGGCATGGGGAGAGATCGCGTTCAAGAAGGATGATATCGATCAGAGCGATTTTATCTATATACTTGGAGAAACCAGGAAAAATACGGTCCAGGATCCCCGCTACAAGGGGATTGCAATCGGAACGAGTATTGCAATAGATCAAAAGGTTCACAATGGCAAGCAGTTCTCGTCCGGAGAGTTCCAGAGCGTATTCCGCACCGGAGAGCATTTGAATCAGTTCAGTGTGACCGACCGCGAGGCCGAGATATACGAGAATGACGACACGATTTTCTCTCTGATTGCCCATGAGCTCTCGAAAAACGTAGCCTTTGTTGTGAATATGCTGAACCTCCAGCAGGTGGTCCTGGGCGGACGGATGGAGTATCATCCGGAGATTATCAGTATAATGCGGGAGGAAATCGTCAAAAACTGGGCGTATTCCACCCCGGTAGATGTAACGGTGCGCTTCAGTTCCCTGCAGGAGCTGACCATTGCCTACGGTGCCGCCGGCATGTTTCTTGAATCACTCTTTTCGCTGCCGGATGTTGCCAACTCGAAGAAACCGATAGATACCTATAAAATGCGGAGCCGCGCGACCCGCGCGACCCCGTTCAGTATCGATAATCTGTAAACTACTCGACCGGGGTATACACGCGAATGTAATCGATCTCCATTACCGCCATACTTGCAAAGCTCTGTTTCATCTTCACCTCCAATGAATATGATTCCCTCTATCTCATGTTATGCTCTGCCGCAATCTGCAGCAGCTCATTCCGGTTCTGCGGGGTCAGCGGGCATCTGGGAGAGTTATGCTCTCCTGTATCGGTGTTCTCTACAATTATGACCCGGGCATCCCTGGACAGGGTATGTGAATGCCAGGTACCGCGGGTCACCGTGTACACTATGCCAGGCTGCAGGTCTGTGCCGTATATGCGGCCGATCTCGGTTTCCCCTTCGCCTGTATACAGCAGGCAGCGACCGGAAACCAGAACAAAAACCTCGTCTGTCTCATCATGCCGCTGCAGGTCCTGCAGGTTATGCGGCAGGAGTTCATCATGATAATTCAGGACCGCCACCCGCCAGCCGTTGAAATCCACCAGGGGCCGATAGCCGTCGTCCGTGTACTCAGCGATGCGCAGCAAAGACTCGGGGGGGATGTGCTCACTCATGACAATACCTCCAGAGGCAGCAGTTCGGCCCGTACGGCACAGCTTTCTGCCGGAAGCTTGTCCGCCGAAAGCAATGCCGCAGATCCCCGGATTTCAAAATCCATGGGGGTATCGTTTACGAATACCCGTCCGACACGATATTCGCCGGCGTCCAGCTTGCCGGAATTGATATACTCCACGGTGATCTGCTGATTGCGGAAAAAGGTTGCGATGGAAACTGATGTCCGGCTGCCCCATTGCCCGGCGGTAAGCTGGGGATCCAGCAGCAGATCCCCGGAATGGCCGCGTACACCGAACATGCGGGTAACGACCGTCAGAAGGTACCAGCTGGCGGAACCGGTCAGATAGGGGTACAGACCGCGGCCTTGCGGGTCGAAGTATTCAGGAATTCCGGGGTACATCCGCGCAGCAGAGAAGCTGCAGGATGCCTGGTAGATTGTATCAAGGATTCGCCAGGCAGCATGCGTCTTTCTGCGGCTGTAGAGGGCAAACGCAAACATTACCGCCATATGGCTGAACATCGCACCGTTCTCTTTATGCCCGTAGGCAAATCCGAAGCAGCGCCCCAGGTCCAGCTTTACCTCACGAAAATCCGTATTCAGGCGGTATCCCCCGACAGCAGAGTCCCACAGATAGCGATCCGCCGCTGCGATAATCGCATCAAGCTGCTGTTCGTCCGCGACCCCGGACAGCACCTGGAATACCTGCCCGGTGAGGGTCATCCGTACCCCGTGCTCAAATTCACCCTCCACCCGGGCTCCGGTATTATCATAATAGCCGTTAAACCATCCATTTCCATCGGCGCCCGTAATCCATTCCGTCGCCCGTATATGCGCAACCATGGAATCCGCCTTGTCCCGCAGGTCTGCTGCCAGCTTCCGGGGATCCATCGCGATGGTCCGCCCGCTCGGCCCCTCCTGGGCGGCAGCAAAGTACTCCCGGAGACGGAGCATCTTCGCCTGCGGATTACCGTAATCGACTGCTGTTTCGGTATAGCGGTCAAACAGTATCAGCAGTTCCTCGGCAATCTCGATTACCGCCGTCTGATTGCGCCCGATATGCTCGATACTGTGTGCCAGCCACAGCAGATTCGCTGCGTACAGACCGGAAAAAGCCACGCTCTCGCCCTGTTCATCCGCCATGTCCAGACCATCATTCCAGTCCGCACCCTCCAGCCGAATGGCATTGTGAGTGCCGACATTAAAAAAAGCCGACAGCTGCTGCAGAATCAGATGCTCCAGTACACTCCCCTGATACCGTGCGCCGCTGCGGTCCTGCAGGACGGTATTCGCATCGTCGGAAAGAGGAATACGCTCCTGGGCCCGAGCCCACAGGGCATCGGAAAAGTAGACCTGCTCTTCCAGCAGAAAATCAAAGTCGCCGGTTTGATCCACATACAGCTGAATCGTCATGAGCGGCCAGGCGCCGTGGTCCATCCATACCCGCGGGATATTGTTCCGGTCCGCGATGAACTCACCCGGGGCATTTCCGATGATCGTAGCATTGGTACCGTCAAAGCGGACCCCGGCCAGATTGTCGAGCAGGGTTTCCCGCACCGAGTGGGGTTCCATCAGCAGCAGAGCCAGGCAGTCCTGCCACAAATCCCGCCAGCCGCGCCCGCCCCTTCCGTAATCGTGATACGGCAGGAAGGAACAGCCGTACAGACGCCGCAGAATCGGCTGCAGTGAAACCCAGCGCATCCAGGAGTTGAAGGAAGCATCCGCTGCGCTGCAGTTTACAGTACGCAGCTTATCATCCCAAAACCCGCGGCATTCCTGCAAGGCCGCATCGAACCCGGCCGGGCTGCAGTAGCGTTTGCCGGCTGCTGCGGCCGAGGCTGAATCGGCAAAGATACCGTTCATCAGGTATAGAACGATCTCACCGCCGGGCGGTATCGTCTGCCCGGCGAACTGCAGGGCTCCGACCGCTTCACAGCCATCCGTCCTGCTGCCCGGGGCACAGAATACCGATTGCGCATATCCCGGATCATGCAGGACGGCGGGACGCTCGGCATCCCCACCCTCGCCGATAAAGGCATCCAGATCCGGAAAGGTTCCGACGGGGCCCTTCCCGTCTGCGTCATATCCCAATGCCGCATATACCGTGGTATTAAGTGTGTGACCGCGTTCATCGAAACTCATGGTCGGCTGCAGCAGCACTCCATCTGCAGCAGTCTCGATCCGGTTCAGCAGCGAGGTTACATGGCGATGATCCCGGAGCGAGTCTGCAGATCGTCCATACATTGGTGTGACGGATACCGGATGCACCGCGACCGGTTCGCTGCCGTGATTACGTACCACCAGGCGGGTCAGTTCAGCCTGCACCCCGGAAACCGGGACAAAGGATGTCATTTCGGCCTGTATCGGCAGCCGTGCATGGGATCTGGTAATGCGATGCCAGAGAAACCCCGCATCTATGCGATGCGGCTCGTCCGCGCGTGCCTTCTGGGCGTGAGAACCCCCGGTGACCGACCACGGGACTTCATCTTGGTGCGATCCGAACTGAAGCCACACCGTACGGGTCAGTCGGGAATTATGCAGATCGATAACTGAAACCGGCGGCATGAGGAAATGATTCTGATCCACCTTCGCATCCCCCCCGCCGACAGGGGTAATTGAAGCCAGGTACCCCGCCTCGTTTGCCAACGGGAAATACAGACCATTGGTCCGCTGCGCTGCATCCAGCGAAAACTCTCCACTGGTGTTCGTAAAAATCCACTGTCCCATTTCCTGACTCCTCTCCGGGCTGCTCATAAACCGAACCCGTACTCGAAAAGTACCTCGTCGGCGGGATCATCCTCACCTCTGTTTCGGGCTTCATACAGTTCAGTCGATACCGGCCATGTAAATGACAGCCTTCCGCTGCCGGGGTATCTTCCAAACAGGATATCGGCCACCCCGCCGCCCTCGGTTCCGGGCAGCCAGGCCGCAATCAGGGCATCCCAATCGTCCAGATAATCGGTAATTATGAGAGGCCTTCCGCTTACAAGAACCGTCAACACCGGCACTTCAGCAGCCGCAGCGGCCCGGATCAGGTTTACATCGCTGCCGGAGATCCGCGGCATATCGGTATCTCCCTCGTACTCTGCATACGGGCGTTCGCCGACTACCAGCACGATAACATCAGCTGAATCCGGGATTGTGTTTCCATGGCTCACCTGTATCCCTTCCCCAGCGGCCTGCTCGATTGCCTCCAGAATAGTCGTACCGGGGGTAATCGGGCCGGGCCTTCCCTGCCATTCGATGGTCCAGCCGCCGGACTGCACCCCGATATCATCTGCCTTGTTTCCCAGAACATGGATATGCTGATACCCGGTGTCCAGTGGAAGGACATCATTGTCCTTCAGTACCACCAGGGATTCACGAACAGCCTGCCGCGCCACCGCCCGGTGCGCATCGGACCCGATTGACGGAATATTCTCACGGTTCGTCATCGGCTGTTCAAACAACCCCAGCTCAAACTTGGCAGTGAGGATTCTGGTTACCGCCTCATCAATTCTCTGCATCGGAACGCGGCCGCTTTCCACAAGCTCAATGAGGGTCGGAATAAACACCCAGTAGTCATCCGGAATCATTACCATATCGATGCCGGCCAGAACGGCGGCCTCAATCTGCTCCGATCGGCTTCCCGGCAGCTGTTTAACGGCTCCCCAGTCCGAGACCAGCAATCCGGTAAAGCCCAGTTCGTCGCGCAGAACCTCGGTGAGGTAGTAGCGGCTGCCATGCACTTTCTCACCGTGAATGCTGTTGAAGGTCGCCATAACGGTCTTTACTCCAGCCTCTATCGCCGCACGATAGGGATACAGGTGCACCTCGCGAAGTACTGATTCCCCGATTACCACATCACCCTGGTCTACCCCGCCGATGGTTCCGCCGTCGCCGAGAAAATGCTTGGCCGTAGCAAGCAGCCGGGAACCCTCGCCGAAGGAGTAGTCCTCGCCGGCCAGGGAACCCTCACCGCTCTGATACCCCCGGATTGCCGCCGCTCCCAGTTCCGAGACAAGCTGCGGATTCTCCGAAAATCCTTCATAGCTCCTTCCCCAGCGTATGTCCTGCGGCACCGAAACCGCCGGTGCGAAGTTCCAGTGTATACCGGTTGCAGAAGCCTCCTTTGCTGTAACCGCTGCCACCTTCTGCACCAGCTCCGGGTTTCTCGTCGCGCCAAGACCGATATTGTGCGGAAAAATAACCGCACCCTCCAGATTGTTATGGCCGTGAACCGCGTCCGTCCCGTACAGCAGCGGGATTCGCAGCCGGGTCTGCAGGGCCTGCTGCTGAAAGCCGTCGATCATATCGGCCCATGCCTCCGGGGTGTTGGGAGCGGGACTCGATCCCCCTCCGCTCAAAATGGAACCGATGTTGTATCGGCTGATATCCTCGGGGCGGCGAATATAGGCTCGTTCCACCTGGACCATCTGCCCCACCTTTTCAGCCAGATTCATTTCCGCCAGCAGCTGCTCTGCCCGGGTTTCGTCGGGCAGACTTGCATCCGGATATGCGATAACCAGATTACCGGACCGACCTCCATTCGTATCCGACGAAACACAGCCGACTGTCAGAACCGCTGCAGCAGCGAAAAGAACCGCTATTCCGCCGGCACGTACTATTCTTGTTACTTTCATTTAAACACCTCATGTACAGTATAGTGGAGTCTATGCCAGCTCCACACGAATTGATCGAATCTCTCCGCGACGTGTCATCTCCGCATACGGGGATGGAATAACGCCGATGTCAAACTGCAGGTCTTCTTGCTGCCCCCGCGGCTGCAGGGTAATCCTGCGCGGACGAACCGCCCCGCCGGGGATTACGCTGCTGCGCGATGGATTGATATAGGTTACGCTGGTGTTATGAAGCCAGGAGCATGTGACCTCTCCCGATGTATCAAACAGCTCTCCCGGTATACATGGGTCCAGCACCAGCTGCAGACGGCCGTCATGCATCCGGAACGGCACCCGGCCGAAGAAAAGAATCACCCACATACTGATAAACTCTGCCGTGGATCCGGAAAGTCGGGCGACAAATCCCCGGCCGTGCAGGGATGAATCCGGATGACAGCTGGAGACAATAAAACTTGAGTTTTCAAATATGCTGCGGCCGTATACCTGTGGGTCCATAAAAGGTACCAGCATGGTACGTGCCAGCTCCCAGAACTCCTGATACATCTCACCCCGGAGCAGAGCCAGCAGGTATTTATACTCCATGTGCATCCAGATTGATCCGTTCTCCAGCCAGCCCGGGGTAAACGCCCGGGCCCGGCCGATTTCCTGCGACTCATGTTCCAGGGAATCATTCACTCGCAGCATACCAAGCTTCCGGTCATACAGATTACTGTGCATAACCATGTGATGGATTGCACGACGCGCTTCCGGGTTCGTCTCCACCGATAACGCCCGTACGAAACCCTCCAGAAACAGCGGCATAATTCTCAAATCGAACTGCAGCCGGCCGCCGCCGGATCCATCTGCAAGGTAGGTCTGTACAGCTGCTGCATCCCTCGGCTGAATTATCAGATAAGTCGGATATACCCCATTGTTCCGTTCCTTTCCCCGCTGCAGGCCGGCACGGACATCATCCGCCATTGCAGACAGCAGCGTAATAAGCTCCTGGCGGGGGATGCGCACACGGTTTCCGGAAAAACCCTGGCGGACTTCCTCGCGATATCGCTCGCGTTCACCTGCCATTGCATCCCAGCGCATATGCAGCTGTGCATCTGTATCCGTCGGCAGGGTGAGACAGGAGCGTATTGCCGAGAGAAGGCGTGCGATCTCCTGTGAGACCTCAACCGGGTCATGCCCCGGTGTAAGGCCATTGCGGAGATTGCCGAGCAGCCGCAGCAGCTCCCAGGATTCGGGCAATGATGAGCCCAACAGCCCCGGCAGCCCGTTCAGCGCATCATACCAGCCCGGCTTCCCGGCCTCCATCTCGATACCGATACCGAAGGCGTCCCGGGTAAGGAATTTGACGGCGGACAGCCCCAGCAGCTTTTCGCCTAAACCGGCTAGATACATCCTGCCGGCCGAGTCCAGCATCCATTTCGAAGCAGCTGCGGCATCCTCGTCCTCACGAACCGCCTTGTACTGACGAACCTTCCCGTTTACCACACTCCACTTCTGGGTTCGCGGCAGGACATGGTGTGAACTCTGATAA
This sequence comes from uncultured Spirochaeta sp., assembly GCA_964486425.1. Taxonomy (GTDB): domain Bacteria; phylum Spirochaetota; class Spirochaetia; order DSM-27196; family DSM-8902; genus Spirochaeta_B. Next base: position 10,618 of record CAZANF010000043.1, read on the forward strand.
TACGGGTAACGCCGCTGGGCCCAGAACAAGTCTGCAGCCTGCTCGGGAAACACTGCCAGGCAGTTCTCCAGCAGATCGTTATTATATGTCCAGTGATCAATCCAGAATCCCTCTCCATGATCGGCATGCACCACTGCCTCGGAACGTCCGAGTACCAACCTGAACACCCGCAAGGCCTCATCACGGGAGTCCGCCTCACGGAAAATGCTCTGGTACAGTCTGCCGGGAGAAAACTCCCCGTGTGAAACCAGTTCCCTGGTTGCCGGATAATCCTGCAGCTCTGTGCTCAGCTCGTGTACCTCGGACAGCAAGAATCCGCGCCCCTGCACCACCAGGGGGTTGTAGCCGTCAGCCTGGATCAGACTTACAAACTCCCAGAGATTCTCCATTCCTGCCTGCGGTACAAAGAAGATATCCGAACGCCGGTTCTGATTCACATCACGGTAGTTGCCCCATCCCTGCGAGTAATTCTCCGGCGGTATAACGAACCAGTTATAATCCCGCTCCAGATCCCCGTGCTTCCGGGAAAATACCGGAATGTACACATCCTTTTGCGGGGTTTTCTCGATATGCGGAAACCCGCCGCGCAGCACATTATCCAGAAAGTTCTGTTCGCAGTAGGCATTAAAGTTTGTATTCGCCGTCCTGGTTTCACAGACCCGGGTAATACTCGAGGTGGCCGAGTCTCCGGCCTCTATCCCCTGCTGCAGCCGGCCGGGAGCAGATATCTCCCGCTGAAATCCCTGAAAGACCTCCAGAGAGTCCGCTGAACCGTAAAGCCCGACAATGGTTGTGCTGCCGCCCGGGGACAGGGTGGCTTCATCGGCGAAAAAGGCACACGGGAGCTTTCCTTCTTCTATCTGGGTTCGACCGCACAGCTCCTTCAGGCTGAAGTTCTCAAAACCCACAGCCCGGGTCATCTGCTGCTGCGGCGGGAAAAGTACGTCCGCATCAAACAGAATATCGACCGGCTCCTGTTCAGTTCCGCTGCGGCGAAACCCGACAGCAAAGTTTACCCGTGAAATCTCCTCCACATTTGCGCTGTCGCTCATGGTTGCACCGACCCGGTATACCGCACTGTTGCGCCCGACGCGGCGGGCGGTCATCCAGGCTTGCGCTGTTGTGGGGATTTCCTTCAGTCCGCCGTAATCGACCCCGGCAGGTATGATCACTGCCAGGCCGTCTATGATTTCATACGACAATGGTTTGTCCGAGATGTTGGTTACCACTGCCTCACGGATAAGTGCACCAACCGATGCATTCGGCAGAATACGATACGAAACATCTACCCGCAGACCAAGATCAGGATTGGTTTCAGTGAAAGAGATTTTATCACTGGTAACAGATAGCCTGGTGTTGTCTCCGGTTACCTGCCGTGCGAAGGGCTCGTATACCCTCGGCTCGGGGCCCGAAACCTTGATAAAGGTGCGAAATCCCTGTTCCGAAACAGCGCGGTAGGCGGCAGCGGCGGAAAAAAACTCGGCGATACAGCCGTCTTTGCTTTCTGTCCCGAAACTGACTACCCCCTGCCCGCGATTTACATAAAAAACCCATATAGGGATTCCATCCAGCCCGGCAACGCCAGGAAGAAAGCCGGAGAAGGCCGGCTGGTTGTAGTAATCGTCCTGTTGAAAAACATGCATACATTCTCCTTGGAAATTCGTTCGGGGGTTAGCGCTGCAGCCGGTTGGTAATCTTGCGATTCACAAAGGTAAACAGGATGATAATCATGAAGAGCACCCAAGCTACCGCCGCACCGCGTCCGAGCCGTCCGTTACGGAACCCGAGAAACATAAGGTAATAGGCAACGGTGAGCCCGCCCTGACCGGGACCGCCCATTGAGTCATACCCGCCCATAAGTACAAAGGCTTCGTCGAAGAGCTGGAACCCGCCGATTATGCTCAAGGTGACACCAAAGAAAATAACCGGAATCAGCAGCGGCAAGGTAATCTTCATGTGCTTCTGAAGCGTAGAGGCCCCGTCCATCTCAGCCGCTTCATACAATTCATTCGGAATCCCCTGCAGCCCGGCTACATAGATAATCATGTTGAACCCGATAAAGCGCCAGTTCAGCATAATAGACAGCGCCGCCTTAATCGGTCCGCTGCGAGTTGTCCAGCGAAAACCGTCTTCCATATGGAATACGGTTTCGAGCAGCCAGTTCAGCATACCATAGTTATGATCAAACACCATACCGAAAATTATAACTGTTGCAACGGCACTGGTTATGTAGGGAGCAAAAAAGAGGGTCTTGAAGATATGCCGACCCTTGGTTCGCGGACTGTTTACCAGTATTGCCAGGGGTATGGCGAACACATGCTGCAGGACCGAACCAAAAAGCAGCAGAATGACGGTATTCACTAAAGCTGCGGAAAAGAATTCATCTATGGTAAACAGACGAATATAGTTATCGAGTCCGACAAACCCCCGGTTACCGACCAGACGCATATCAAAGAACGACATATAGATGGAGTAGGCTATCGGATATAGCCCGAAAATGAGAAACAGGATAAAAAACGGACTGACAAAGATGTACGGGGCGAGTTTCTGATTAAAGCCTATTTTTTCCCAGAGCTTGGTTTGTGATTTCATGGCGTTATCCTTTCACACTACCGGCAGTCAGGCCGGATATAAATTGTCGCGAGGCTACGAAAAATACGATAAGCAGGGGAAGTATCGTAAGGGCTGTTCCCGCATACACCATTCCAAACTCTCCAAAGCTCACTGCATTCAGAGCATTCAGCGCTACCGGGAGTGTGGTGCGGTTCAGATTCGGAAGCAGAATAAAAGCACCCAAGAAATTGTTCCACTGCCCGACAAAGGCAACAATTGCCAGTACCCCCATTGCCGGTTTGGCAAGCGGAAAGACTACGCGCATGAGAATGCGGAATTCATTCAAGCCGTCGATGCGTGCTGCATCCAGCAGATCCTTGGGAATCGATTCTTCCAGGTACTGCCTCATCAGGAAGATTCCCAGTGCATTGGCCATACCGGGAACGATCAAGGCCCTCCACTGATTTATCCAGCCAAAGGCGGCCATCATCCGGTAAAAGGGGATTATATTGAGGAATGGCGGAAACGCCATCGTCGATAAAATGAAAAAGAAGATAAACTTCTTGTACTTGAATTCATATTTGGCCAGGGCAAAACCGCCCATTGTACAGAAAAAAACGGTAGTAACTACCGTGAGCACAGCAATCAGCACACTATTCACATAGTTTAGGGCAAACGGGATCTGAGTCTGCTGAAACAGCAGCTGATCAATATTAGTCCATAATGCTCCTCCGAACCAGAGATTCGGCGGGGTGGTGAACATGGTTTCCCGCGGATGCGAGGCAATAATAAACATATAGTAGAACGGAAAGAAGAACAGCACTGCAAAGCCCAGAAGGACTATATAGAGTCCGGCCTGCTTGCTTATATCCTTCAATGTACTCAGATATTTTTTCAAAACTCAGCTCCTATTGACGATAATGAAGGGGCGTCGATACCAGGCTCGGCGCCCCTCCTGTCGGCTCGTCATGCGACGTACCGCGAATTAATCGACGGTAGCCCGTATCTGACGAAGCGCCTGATCATATCCCTCAGCTGGTGTCAAATCACCCTCGATAACCTCACCGACAATCGAGCCCCAGATGGAGACAATGATATTGTCGTATTCACTCACACGCTGGCTCGGCATGTTCAGTGCAACATCCGCAAAGATTTGTCGTACCGGTTCGTTCCCGAAGTAAGGTACAGGTTCATCCATGATCGGATCGTCATAGGTAGTAGTCAGTGCCGGGAAGGCATCAATTTCCGCAAAGGTTCTCAGCTGAGCTTCCTGAGTGGTAGTCAGGTACTTGATAATTTCCCAGGCTGCAGCACGATTTTCTGCAGGTACGGTTGACGGTATACTCAGATATGTTCCGCCCAAAGAGGAGAGCGCTCTGCCCGGCAGATAGGTAACCCGCCAGTCGTCTACATCAGGTGCAACCCATGTCCGCAGGGCGCCGCCCCACCAGGCACCGTTCGGCATGGTTACCACAGTTCCGTCGGCGAAAGCCTCAATCCAGGGTCCGCTCCATGCGCCAAGATCCGCATCAATCCCTGCGTCCCGTACATCACGTACCAGCTGCAGAGCCGAAATAAACTTCTCGCGGGGCTCCAGCAGATCACCGTTTTCGGCTACCCATCCGCCTTTACCGCCGGCGAGCGGTATTGCAGCAACATCTGCAGCATTCGGAACTGCATAAGTCCCATCACCGGTAACCTTCTTTCCCTCTTCGATATACGCTTCCCAACTGGGGAGGTCTTCAAAATCGGCGCCGGCTTCTTCCGCCAGGCTTTCACGGTAGAACAATACCGCCGGTGCGATATCAACCGGAATTGCAACCTGCTCACCAGCTCGTGTCTGGGCTTGAGCAACTGCAAAATCAACTACATCCCGAATAGCCTCCTCGGCGTTGTATGGAGGTTCATTCAGATTAACCAGGGCATTTCCCTGCTCGACGAAATGCGAGATAAACTCTACCTCAAGCGCCTCAATGTCATTTGTACGCTCACGCGCAGCCAACTGGGTAGTGAGTCGGTCATGGTGACCGCCGAACTCGGCAGACTGGAAGGTAATGGTAATATTCGGAT
>CAZANF010000044.1:0-15166 GCA_964486425.1 uncultured Spirochaeta sp.
AGATCATCACCGACAATAGCCCGCCATGTTTGAAACAGTTTTACGATCTCACTGCCCCCGTTCGCCCCCATCATGTCCATGAGGCCGCCGAGGAGATCACCTGCTTTCGAATAATTCGAATTGTCCATCGTGCACCTTGTAGGTCAGTGTATCACCGAAGATGTACTGCGAAAACTGTTCATCCGGCAAAAAGGTATAGAAAGCCTGCAGATATTCCGGCAGCAGATGCATAAAACTTCGTCGCCGCTGGGGATCAAGCTCCAGTAGTACGTCATCCAGCAGGATGACCGGTTTCCTGCCGACGAGGTTTGCCAGGTAGCGAGCCTGTGCTACCCGCAGAATGAGACTCAGCAGCCTGAGCTGTCCGGTGCTGGCAACCATAGTAAAATCGCTGCCGTTTCCCATGAACACGAATCTGTCGCGATGCGGCCCGCTGGTGGTCGTTCCCAGGCGAGTATCCATTTCCCGGCGGCGCCGCAATTCATACAACGCCCCATTGGTGCCGGCGTCGGTGTCCCAATACGGACGATAGTCGATTACCAGCTCATACGGCAGTTCGCTTATCTCGCGAAACAGATGCTGAAAGCTGATGTTGAACTGCTGCACGATCTGTTCCCGTTTCTGCTGGATAATCATGCCGGTGTCGGCCAGCTGGGTATCGTACACATCCAGCAAATCCGTACGACCGTCCTTCAGGGTCTGATTCCTTGCCTTGAGAATTCTGGAATAATTCCGCAGATAATCGATAAACAGGGGTTCACCCATACTCATAGTCTGATTGAAAAACCAGCGGCGGCGGTCCGGAGGTCCGGAGGCAAAATCAATATCATCGTGGCAGAACACGATGCACGGAACGTTGTGGATAATATCCTTGCGGTCCTGAACCGGCTCCTGGTCCACGGTAATGAGTTTCCGGCTGTTCTGGATACGCAGATCCAGCTCGAGCTCACGGTCTTCATCATCAGCCGTAACTGTGCCGGAGAGCGCCATTTCCTTGCACCCGTTGCGGATCAGCAGCGAATCCTGTCTGGTGCGGAAACTGGAGCCGTAGCACAGCAGGTAGATTGCCTCCAGGAGATTGGTCTTCCCCTGCCCGTTACGTCCGACAAAGCAGACATTGCGGCTGGACAGCTGTAATGTCGTATCGGCTATATTGCGAAACTGGTACAAGCGAAGCTGAGAAAAACCCATTCATCAGTCAGGCTGCATCGGCATTACGATATGCTTGTAGCGGTCATGCGGTACGCTGTACATGGTCAGCGCCTTGTTCGGCTCGGTGTACTGAATCTCGATTCGTTCACAGTCCATGACCCGCAGCGGATCCGACAGATAGCGGTAGTTCATTGCCAGGGTGGTGTCGGGACCTTCATACTCGCAGGGAATAGTCTCCTTTGCAACCCCGAATTCACTCTCTTCGGATCGCACGGTAAGGACATCACCTTGTATGTCTACATATATTCTATGCGATTTTTCCACCAGCAGACTGACCCGCTTCAATGCCTCTTCAAAATCCCTGGCTTGAGTCACAATCGAATAATCCTGTGAGTCGGGGATTACGCGGCGATAATTCGGAAACTGCCCGTCGATAAGGGTGGAGGTAAGATGCAGGTTTTCAAACTGCAGAAAAAGGTTCTTTTCGTGCACCGCCATCTGAAACATGCCCTCGCCGCTGGCAAGCTTGCGAACCATGTTCAGTACCTTCGGCGGAATAATCACCCCGGAGAAATCCGGTATGTCATCAACCTGTCCGCTGGTAATGTATGATAGCCGGCGTCCATCGGTTGCTACCATTATCAGCTGGTTTTCGGCTTTTTCCATGAACACCCCGTTCATGAAATAACGGGTTTCATCGTCGGAGACGGCAAACACGGTCTGGGAGATCATCTCGATAAAATCACGCTGCGGCAGGGTGAAGTAAAAATCTTCTGCAACGGTTTTGATTTCCGGGAATTTACCAGCCTCAATGCTCTTGAGTTTGAAATCGATGCTCCCGTCGCGGTTTTTGATAAAAAAGGTTCCCTTTCCCTGGTCCTCGAATGTGGTGCTGCCGACCGGCATGGATCTGAGTATTCCGAGGAACTTGTCGCAGAACACGGTTGTTGCGCCGTTGTCGGCGCCATCTACCGGTATCTTCGTTTCGAAACTTACCTTGAGATCGGTGGCACGAATCGTGAGGGTATTGTCGTCGATTCGCAGCAGCACATTTGAAAGAATCGACAGTGCATTGCGCGAAGAAATGACTTCCTGGGCTGTGGTGATCTCCTTGATGAGGATGTCTCTATCGCATGTAAATTTCATGTTTCCGCTCCTTCTTCTACAACTCTTATATTATATAAAGAACAGTAGTAGTAGTAGTAGGTACCCTGTATATGTGGGTAACCGTACTAAGTATATATATTACCCGGTGTTAAGGGGCCGTTTTTCTGGGGATAATTCCTGCAGGTTGTGCGAATCTCTGCACACTGTGCACAGGGGGCTATGGTTCTCCCGAATTATCCCAAAGTCGTACACAGGTTTTGCTGCATTCCTGCGGGTCCTATCCCTTCGCGCTGCTCTCGCGAATATCCCGGATCAAGCGCTTGATCATTGGTTCAATGGTTGAATCGCTTTTCATCTTGTTTTCTATTTTCTGACAGGCGTACATTACCGTTGTATGATCGCGCCCCCCGAATTCCAGACCTACCTCGGTGGTTGAAAGCTCGGTAATCTGGCGCGCGATATACATCGCAACCTGACGCGGGAATGCAATGGCGGCGGTACGTTTTTTTGATTTCATCTCATTGGTGGTCAGATTGAAATAATCTGCAACCGCACGCTGAATGAAATCTATATTGATGCTTGCCTGGTGATGGGTAACGAATACATCCTTCAGCTGCTGGCGGGCAACCTCTTCGGTAATGTCCTTGCCGACCAGTTCGGCATAGGCCAGGATACGGGTTAGCGCCTTTTCCAGATCGCGCACATTGGTAGTTACATTGGTGCAGATCAGATTCAGTACGCTCTCGGGAATGGTCCGGTTGGACTGCTCCAGTTTTTTCTGCAGGATCGCGATTCTGGTTTCAAACGAGGGGGGTTTTAAATCCACATTCAGTCCACGTTCGAAGCGGTTGCGCAGGCGATCCTTGAGCTGACGCAGCTCGGATACCGGGCGGTCGCAGGTAAACACCATCTGTTTATTGGCTTCATACAGGGCGTTGAAGGTATGAAAGAGTTCTTCCTGTGTTTCCTCTTTGCCCTGCAGAAAGTGAATATCATCGATGAGCAGGACATCTGCATAGCGGTACTTGTTCTTGAACTGCGGGGTCTGCTTTTCACGCAGGGCATTCAGGAAATCGTTGGTAAACTCCTCTGCCGACACAAAGATGATTTTGGCGTTATCTACATCCTGGTATACGGTGTTGCCGATTGACTGAATCAGATGGGTTTTGCCCAGGCCGACTCCGCCGTAGACCAGACACGGGTTGTAGGCGGTCCCGGGGTTCTTGCTGATTGCCAGGGCTGCGTTTGCCGCGAAGTTGTTGTTTTCTCCAATAACAAAGTTATCAAATGTATACCGCTGATTCAGACTGGGATGCGGCCGCTTCCTGGCTGCCGTAATTGTAATCTTCGGCGGGATCCGGTTTGCCTGATCGCCGCCGGTGGATTCTGCAGCACCGGGGGCTTCCTGCCGCTGCCGGCCGGTATCCTGCTGGGGCCGTGCAGATCCGGCGGTTCTCTGTACATGAAACTGAATTTTCAGGGGGCTGCCGGAGATCTCCAGCAGTCTGTCCTCAATAGCTCGTGCATATCGCTGCTCAATCTGATCCTGAACGAACGAGGAAGGCACGGCAATAACGATGCTTGATTCGGTTGAGTTGTGATACTGCATCCGTTCAAACCACATATGTATCTCCTGGGGCGAGTATTCAATGCTGAATTGATTCATTACTTCGTCCCAGAAGGGCTTATAGTCCCAACTTCCCTCACTCATAGCCTGAAAGCATATCACACACTCCGGCTATTTGTCTTGTAGCTTTACCTTGGACTTGAAAGAGCGTATAATCTGTTACCATGCAGAACAACTATTCCGCCCAAAGCATCCAGATTCTGAAAGGTCTGGAGGCCGTACGTAAGCGACCCGGTATGTATATTGGTTCTACCGGTCTCGAAGGACTGCACCACCTGGTGTATGAAGTGGTGGACAACAGTATCGATGAGGCACTCGCCGGGTATTGTTCCGAAATTACGGTTCAGATTGAACCGGGAAATATCGTTCAGGTAACCGACAACGGCCGTGGTATTCCCACCGATATACATAGTGGTGAGGGTATCAGTGCTATGGAGGTTGTCCTGACCCGGCTGCACGCCGGCGGAAAATTCGACAAGGGAAGCTACAAGGTTTCCGGCGGGCTGCACGGGGTTGGTATCTCCGTTGTAAATGCCCTTTCCGACTGGACCGAGGTTCACGTTCACCAGAAGGGCGAGATATTCTATCAGAAATATGCACGCGGGGTACCGGAGGAACCGGTAAAGCCGATCGGCAAAAGCGATACGACCGGAACCGTGGTTCGATTCCATCCCGATGCGGAGATCTTTGAATCAACAGATTTCAGTTTTGATGTACTGTCCACCCGGTTACGGGAACTGGCGTTCCTGAACAAGGGAATCCGTATTCAGATAATTGATTCCCGGGTTCCGACTGTGAAGCAGCATGATTTCATTTTTGAGGGTGGGGTTGCTCAGTTCGTACAGTATTTAAACCGCAGCAAAACAGCTATTCATGACACCCCGATCTACTTTGAAGCGGTTCGCGACGATATCATGATGGAGGTGGCCCTCGAGTACAACGACGGCTACAACGAAAATATGTTCAGCTTTGTGAACAATATAAATACCCGTGAGGGTGGAACCCATCTGGTCGGATTCAAGTCCGCGCTCACCCGTACCCTGAATGATTTTGCGAAAAAATCCAAGTTTGCCAAGAAGATGGACGAGAACCTGACCGGTGATGATGTCCGCGAAGGGCTTACCGCGGTTGTTTCGGTAAAGGTACCGGAACCGCAGTTTGAGGGACAGACGAAAAGCAAGCTGGGTAACTCCGAGGTGCGCGGGATTGTGGAGAGTCAGGTGAATGAAAGCCTGAATTATTTCTTCGAACAGAACCCCAAGGTAGTTGAAGCGATTGTCAACAAGAGCCTGATGGCATCCAAGGCGCGCATGGCCGCTCGCCGCGCACGGGAAATGACTCGCCGCAAGGGATTTCTGGAGAGCACCGGACTGCCGGGCAAGCTTGCCGACTGCAGTGAACGTGATCCGAGCAAGACTGAAATCTACATTGTAGAGGGTGACTCGGCGGGCGGCAGTGCCAAGCAGGGCCGGAACCGCGAGTTTCAGGCTATTCTTGCACTGTGGGGCAAAATGCTGAATGTAGAAAAAGCCCGTCTGGACAAGGTGCTGTCGAACGACAAGCTGCAGCCGATTATCTCTGCATTAGGGGCATCCGCCGGCAGTGAGTTCAATGTGGAAAAGCTGCGCTATCACAAGATTATTATTATGGCGGATGCCGATGTCGACGGTTCGCATATCCGTACCCTGCTGCTGACCTTTATGTACCGCTATATGACCGAGGCTCTGGAAAAGGGATTTGTGTATATCGCAATGCCGCCGCTGTACAAGATGTGGTCCGGCAAGGATATCCGCTATGCATATACCGACGCCGAACGCGATCGTATTCTGATCGATATGCGGAAAATCCACAGCAGTACCATCAATATTCAGCGCTACAAGGGTCTGGGTGAGATGAATCCGGATCAGCTGTGGGAAACCACGATGAATCCGGAGACCCGCAGCATAATGCGTATCACTATGGACGATGCGGTTGAGGCGGAGGAAATATTCAGCTGTTTGATGGGTGAGCAGGTAGCTCCCCGACGGCAGTTTATCGAAGAGAATGCTCTTATGGTGCAGAACCTCGACGTGTAGGGATTGATAAATAAAAAGTGAGGAGCGACGTATGTCGGATCAGCTATCGGGACAAGTCATACCCATTGCAATAGAAGATGAAGTAACCACGTCATATATGACGTACGCGATGTCGGTTATCGTAAGCCGTGCATTACCGGATGTGCGTGACGGGTTGAAACCTGTTCACCGTCGTATCCTGTATTCCATGGGGGATATGGGACTGCGGCATGACAAACCCTTCAAGAAGTGTGCCCGTATCGTCGGGGATATTCTGGGGAAATACCATCCGCACGGCGACCAGAGCATCTACGACGCCCAGGTTCGACTGGCGCAGCATTTTTCGATGCGCTACCCGGTGGTCGACGGCCAGGGGAACTTCGGTTCGGTCGACGGGGATCCGCCTGCAGCCATGCGGTATACCGAGTCCCGTCTCGCAGCCATTGCCGACGAGATGCTGCGTGATATCAAGAAAGAAACGGTTGATTTTACACCAAACTATGATGAATCCACCGAGGAGCCTTCGGTGCTGCCGGCTGCGGTGCCGTACCTGCTGGTAAACGGGGCCACCGGTATTGCAGTTGGTATGGCGACCAATATCCCGCCGCATAATCTGCGTGAGGTGGTTGCAGCTATCTCTGCGTATATCGACAATAGCGATATCTCAATCGAAGAGCTGATGACCCATATAAAGGGTCCCGACTTTCCGACCGGCGGGATTATTTACGGTACCTCCGGAATCCGTCAGGCCTATCTGACCGGCAAGGGTCAGATTCCGGTTCGTGCCCGGTTCACTATCGACGAGACAAAGAGCGGGAAGGACCGGATTATTATCTCCGAGATCCCGTACCAGGTGAACAAGGCAAACCTGATTATCCGTATAGCGGATCTGGTCCGGGAGAAACGGGTAGAGGGAATCAGTGATCTTCGCGATGAATCCGACCGTGACGGTATGCGCATTGTTATCGAGCTGAAACGCGGTACCAGCCCCAAGATCATCCTGAACCATCTGTTTACCCATACCCAGCTGCAGGCGAACTTTAACGTGAATGCCCTGGCGCTGGTGGATAGACGTCCGGAGGTCCTGACCCTCAAGGATATGATTGCGGCCTTTGTAAAGCACCGCCAGGAGGTGGTGGAACGCCGCACACGTTTTGATCTGCGCAAGGCGGAGGAACGGGAGCACATCCTGATCGGGCTGAAGATTGCCCTGGATAATATCGATGAGGTTATCCGGATCATCAAGGAATCCTCGACCGTGCCGCAGGCCAGGGAAAACCTGATGCGCAGCTTCGAGCTGAGCGAGATACAGGCCCAGGCTATCCTCGATATGCGTCTGCAGAAATTAACCAGTCTGGAGACAAAGAAGATAATCGAAGAGCTTGAAGAGATTCGCAAGCTCATCGCATATCTGCGCGATCTGCTGGCGCATCCCCACAAGATTCTGGCTATCGTCAGGGAGGAATGCGAGGCACTGGCCGAGCGCTTCGGCGACGACCGGCGCACCGAGATTGTCCATGACGAGATAAAAGAGATCAACATCGAGGACCTGATCCAGAAGCAGGAGATGGTGGTGATTATGACCCGCAAGGGATACGTCAAGCGGATCCCGTCGAACTCCTACCGGACCTATAAAACCACCGGGGTAAAGGGTGCCAGTTCCAGCAGCAACATGGCGAACGATGATGTCATCAATCAGCTGTTTATTGCATCCACCCATGACTACATCCTGTTCCTCAGCAGCGAGGGAAATGCCTATTACCTGAAGGTGCTGGAGATTCCCGAGGCCAGCCGCAGCTCTCGGGGAACCCATGTGAAGGCACTGCTGCAGGTATCTGCAGATGAGGATATCCAGGCGGTAATGCCGTTCAGCCAGTTCCATAACGACTTGTTTGTATTTATGGCAACCGCCAGAGGCATGGTCAAGAAGGTGGTGCTGCAGGACCTTCGCAATGCAAAAACCCGCGGTATCCGGGCGATAACCCTGAAGGACGGCGACAAACTGCGCAACGCCATGATCACTTCCGGGGATCAGGAGCTGATGCTGATTACCCGCATGGGGAAGGCCCTGCGTATCGACGAGCAGGCAGTACGTGCCAGCGGGCGAACCAGCATGGGGGTTCGCGGAATCAACCTGCGGCCCCAGGACGAGCTGACCTGCAGTCTGGTGGTTGATGAAAACCGGGATATGCTGATTGTAAACGGGGTCGGCAAGGGCAAAAGAATCCGGTTCAGCGAATTCAATCCCCATGGAAGAGGCACCGGCGGACAGCGATGCATGCCGGTCGGGAACACCCAGCAGGAGGTTGTCGGGGTCATCTCGGTAGAGGAAACCGATGAGGTCGTCTTTATTACCCACCAGGGGAAGACGGTGAAGATGGCGATTGAGGGTCTGCGGCCGATGGGTGCAGCGGCGCAGGGGTATAAGCTGATTGATATAACCCCTCCTGATATGGTCGTTGCGGTCGATCGCTCCGTTTCGGAGGATGACGATGAACCGACCGATGTGACCGACAGCGTTGATGCTGTGGAAGGTGGCGCGGAGCCGGCCGAAGGCGATGCTGGTGTTGAAACCGATGCTGATGTGCAGAGCACCGCGGACGGGCTGGAAGACGAACCGGAAGCCGATCAGGAGTAATTGTTTCACGTGAAACATTCCATGTATATCCCGACCACGGAAACCGTAGTCGAGATTGAACGGAAGAAATCTCGCTTTATCGGCGTGCTTCTTCCTGTTGAAGATCGCAGTCAGGTGGAATCCTGCCTGGCTGCACTTCACACTCCCTATCCAAATCCAACCCATATTGTATATGCATTTCGCTTCGGCGGGCTTGATCGGGAGATTGAGGGCTTGAGCGATGATGGTGAACCGAAGGGGACCGCAGGCCGGCCGGTGCGCGATGTCCTAACCGGGCATCAGGTCACGAACGCCCTGCTGGCGGTTGTCCGCTATTTTGGCGGGACGAAGCTTGGGACCGGTGGATTGGTTCGTGCATACGGCGACTGCGCCCGTGCAGTGCTGGAAGAAGCCGAGCTGCATGAGCTTATTCCTCGCGTCGAGCTTTGCTTTTCCGTGTCTTATGCCATAATTGACCAGATACAGCGTATTATTACGGATGTCCATGCTGAGGTACTCGCCCAGGATTTCGGGACCGAGGTGGCGTTGAGTATACGTGTACCCGCAGTGAAGGTAGAGGAAGTGGTAAAATCCATTACCGATGTATCCGCCGGCGGCGTGGTGATAGATCGCAGTGACCGGATCAGTCGGTAAGATAGGTGCTGCGAAAGCGCTGTACTTCGGCGTCGTAGTCGGCTTTCAGCTGTGCTTTTTCAGAGGCGGGCAGAAAACTGGTGTCGATGGCAATATGGTTTAAATTTATTAGGTCTTGAAGAACAAACCCGAAATAGTGAATGGTCTTGATGTAATCATCGGTTAGATCGGTATCCTGAATGAAGGGATCGTCGCTGTTAATGGTAACCGGTACGCCTTTGCGATACAGATCTCCCAACGGGTGATGCTCTTCATCCGCCCAGCTGCCGGTCTGATAGTTGCTGGTAATGCACTGTTCCAGCGAGATATTCTTTTCCTTGAGCAGCTCCTGTACCGCAGAATCGTGGATCGCAGAGACCCCGTGGCCAATCCGATCGGCATGGAGGTGTTCTACGGCGTACCAGATTTGCTGCGACGGGCTTACCTCACCGGCATGAATAGTAATGCGGTAGCGATTGTCCTTTTTTACATGGGCAAAGAAGTCACTGAAGTTCTCGGGAGGATCGTTGCTCTCGTCTCCTGCCAGATCTATGCCCACAATCTCGGGAATATTGAGATCGCGCATGCGGTTGTAGAGTTCGATCATCTCGTGCTGATTCTGCTTGCTGCGGTTGAAGGTGAGCAGATACCGGATGGTAAAACCTGCCTTGGCGGCTGCAGCGTTGCCGGCCTGGATAATCAGCTTGGTAATCTCCTCACGATCAAAATCATTCTGAAGCGCAAAGTGCTCAGGCGAAAAACGCAGTTCAATATAATAGATACCGTCTTCGGCCATTTCGAGTACGGAATCGTAGGTAATGTCATACACATCCTGATGCGAGCGGTACCAGTCGTTACGAAATTTGGAGAGGAAGGTCAGAAAGTCCGGTTCTGATTCACGCGGAAACTGCACCTGGTGCTTGAACTCCTGAAAATTCTCGGACAAGCCGATATTGTTCTTTTTTGAAATCCGGTAGAGGGTTGGCAGACTGAAGGTTCCTTCCAGGTGTCGGTGCAGCTCAATTTTGGGGAAATGCTTCATTACGGTTTTATCAAGCAGCCGTTGTGTCATCTGCGAAGTGTCTGTGCTCATATTTTTGACCTCTCTGTTCATATATCGGCTTAAAGTATAATGAATATTATCGCAAAATACATACAAAAACACTATGAATATCAAAGACCGACATGTTTAAATGACACACCGGATAAAATATTCTATACTGGGCGAACATGGCTATTACAATTGTATTTGCAAATCAGAAGGGCGGAGTCGGAAAAACGACCAGTGCAGTGAATCTTGGTGCATATATTGCGGAAGCCGGCAAGCGGGTTCTGCTGGTTGATTTTGATCCTCAAGGTAATCTCTCCTCGAGCGTGAGTGCCGACAAGAAGCGTCCCGGGGTATACGAGCTTCTTACCGGGAATGCAGCTCCCGGGGATGTTATTCAACAGACACCTGTGGATAACCTGTGGATAATTCCGACCAGCTCGCATCTGACCGGAGCCGATGTCGAGCTGGTGGACCAGCAGCGTCGCGAGTATTTCCTCAGGAAGGCATTAGTCCCGCTGGCAGATGACTTCGATTATATATTTATCGACTGTCCGCCCTCCCTGGGGATTCTTACACTCAATGGCCTGGTGGCGGCCGACCGGGTGTTTATTCCGATGCAGTGCGAGTACTTTGCGCTGGAGGGGCTGACGCAGCTGATGGAAAGTATCCGACTGGTGCAGAAGCGATTCAACACCAAACTGGTGATTGGAGGAATCTTTTTTACTATGTATGATTCCCGGGTCCGGATTGCCCAGGAGGTTGTCCGTGAAGTTATTGGATATTTTGGTAAGAAGGTCTTTCAGACCATAATTCCCCGCAATGTCCGTTTGTCCGAAGCACCGTCGCATGGGGTGCCGATAAATAAATACGATGCAAACTGCGTCGGGGCTCAGAACTACCAGGCATTGGCTGGAGAGGTAATCGCACGTGGCTAAACAAGGGTTGGGGCGCGGGATTGATGCGCTGCTGCAGGGTCAGGATATTGAAGAGTATGTTCCGGAGGGAGCGGTAAAGAATATCCCGCTGGAGGATGTGGTCGCCAATCCGGAGCAGCCACGGAAGCATTTTTCCGAGGCTGCATTGGCCGAGCTGGCGGACTCCATCCGCGAGAAAGGGGTTATTCAGCCCCTGCTGGTGGAGGAGCAGCCGGACGGTACCTATCAGATTGTTGCCGGGGAGCGCCGCTTCCGGGCCTCGAAGCTGGCTGGCATGGAGACCGTGCCGGTTATCGTGCGCAGCTTCTCGCCCGACGAGAAGCTAGAGATAGCCCTCATCGAGAATATCCAGCGCGAGGATCTGTCGCCGGTAGAGGAAGCCAAGGCATATAAATCCCTCATGGAGGCCTCCGGACTGAATCAGGAAGCGCTGGCCAGGCGGCTGGGAAAGAACCGCTCCACAATTGCCAACGCAGTCAGGCTGTTGAAGCTCCCGGAGCCGGTACAGGATGCGCTGGATAACGCCGAGCTCTCCGCCGGGCATGCACGTGCAATCCTTCAGGCAGGGACGGAGGATGCGATGATGCAGCTCTTTTCACGGATTCTGCAGGAAGGGCTGTCGGTACGGGTTGCAGAGTCGCTGGCGCGTGGTGAGGAGATTGCCGGTTTTGCAGGCCTGTCGGATACCGGAAAGGACACACCGGGAAAGAAGGTCACGGATCGTGATTCCGGCACCGGCGATGAACATTCCATCGACCTGCGGAAAACAATCGAGCTCATGAACCTGGAAGAGCAGCTGATCATGCGGCTTGGTACCAAAGTGATTGTGAACGGCAGCGAGGACAAGGGAAAAATCGAGATCAGTTATTATTCCATGGATGATTTGAATCGCCTGCTGGAGCTTATCGCCCCGGATTCCTCGACTTGACATTTTTTGATCGCCGGGATATATTCACGCCCTGTTAGCCTTTGGAGAGATGACGGAGTGGTCGAACGTGGCGGTCTTGAAAACCGTTGAACCGCAAGGTTCCGTGGGTTCGAATCCCACTCTCTCCGTGATTTACAGGTTAATTGCCAATGGAGAGATGCGAGAGTGGCTGAATCGGGCTCCCTGCTAAGGAGTTGTACCCTTTCCGGGTACCGAGGGTTCGAATCCCTCTCTCTCCGTCCACTATTTTTTATGTGCCCGTAGCTCAGTTGGATAGAGCGTGAGTTTGCGGAACTCAAGGCCGGAGGTTCGAGCCCTCTCGGGCACACTAATCAGGAGAGATGCGAGAGTGGTTGAATCGGGCGGACTCGAAATCCGTTGTGCCGTTCTGCGGTACCGTGGGTTCGAATCCCACTCTCTCCGTTGATTACCACCAAACCTGGAGAGGTGACCGAGTGGCTGAAGGTGCACGCCTGGAAAGCGTGTGTACCCTAACGGGTACCGAGGGTTCGAATCCCTCTCTCTCCGTGCCCCTTCGGCATTGAAAGCCAGGTCCTGTGCAATGCTGCGATACTGAACCCCGTCAGACCCGGAAGGGAGCAGCGGTAAGTATTTGCCGCATGTGCCGCAGTCGGCTTGGCTGGAGCCGGGGGGGCTTTTTTTATTCCAGCACACCCCCTTTTTACAGCGTGCATCGATGTGTATACTGCTCGTTCTAGGAGCATCACACATGGCTTATGAAGTAACCGCTACACGTAAACGCCCTACAAACCTTGACGGTCTCATTGGGCAGGAGTTTGTTGTTGCGACCCTGAAAAACTCCATTCAGGACGGCCGCATTGCGCATGCCTACCTGTTTAGCGGGCCACGCGGTGTAGGAAAAACATCTGCCGCCCGAATCCTTGCGCGTGCGTTGAACTGCAGCGACGTGCCCAATCCGGACGGGGATGTGCAGGCAGAGGCCGATTCCATTACCCGCGGAACAGCGCTTGATGTAATCGAGATTGACGGGGCCAGCAACACCAGCGTCAACGATGTTCGCGAGATCAAGGATGAGGTGTTATTCCCGCCGAATCATTCCAGATACAAGATATATATCATTGATGAGGTTCACATGCTCTCCACCAGTGCCTTTAATGCGCTGCTGAAGACCATTGAGGAACCGCCGCCGTACATCATATTTATTTTCGCCACGACGGAACTGCATAAAGTACCGGCCACGATTAAATCCCGCTGCCAGCAGTTTCATTTCCGGCTGATACCCCTGGAGCAGATCCTGGAAAAGCTGGTTGAGGCCTCTGCCGAGATGAAGCTGCAGGCCGATCCGGATGCCCTTATGTGGATTGCGAAGGAGGGACGGGGATCCCTGCGCGATGCCTATACCCTGTTTGATCAGGTGGTCGCCTTCAGCGACGGACATATCACCCTGGAGAAGATTAAGGCCAAGCTCGGTCTGGTCGGACTGGACCGCCTGAATGCAATTGCCGAAGCGCTGAGCGACGGCAGTCTGCAGCAGGTGCTGGAAGCTGCGGATGACATTATGACCAACGGGGTCAGTGTTGATCAGTTTATCATCGATCTGAATGAATACTTTCGTAACCTGCTGCTGCTGCGTGCCGGGATCAAGCGGGAATCCGTGATTGGATACCCAATCCGGGAGTTCAGCTCCCAGGCCCTCGAGGCATGGAGCAAGCATCAGCTCATGCATGCACTTGATCTGCTGCTGGAGGCCTTTCGCCGTCTGCGCTACACCGTGAACGAACGCTTCGAACTGGAACTTGTGTTGAGTGAACTGACCCGGTTAAAGGACTACATTGATCCCGGCCAGCTGCTGAACCGTATCCATGATCTGCGCAAGCTGACCGAGAACGGCAGCTTCCGCCTGCCGGACGCTCCCCAAACAGGGACAGTCCCTCCAGCAGAAAAGCCGCAGAAGGGGACAGTCCCCAAGGCGGCCGGGTCGTTTTCCGAGCCTGATAAGGGCGAGAAACGGGAAAAAGTCAGTGAAGCTGCGACCTCCGTCCCCGAGCCGGCTGATGAAAAACATGACCAGACACCTGATTATGTGCAATATGAGGCTGAAGAGGGGTCATATTCTGCAGATGACATGGAATCAGCCCGGTCTGTAGATACAGGTGAGAAAGATCCCGGCGATGACAATGGCCACAGTGAAACAGTTCAGGGGACAGTCCCCGCGGCTGGAATGGAAGATACG
Organism: uncultured Spirochaeta sp.; assembly: GCA_964486425.1. Lineage (GTDB taxonomy): Bacteria > Spirochaetota > Spirochaetia > DSM-27196 > DSM-8902 > Spirochaeta_B. The sequence continues at coordinate 14,320 of CAZANF010000044.1, forward strand.
GCAGGTGCGCCGGAGAGCGAGCGGCGGGCGCTTGATTTAAGTGAGTTCGAGCGGCTGATAGAAGAGGTGAATCACCGGAGTATGTCGCTGGGTTCGGCCTTGAGCGGCGCGATCGGACATATATTTGATGATCGCTTTTTGTACCTGCAGTTCCGCTCGGCATATGCTTCCAGGACAATCGATCTTGAGTCTGATTTGATTGAGGAGTGTATACACACGGTACTGGGTGTGCCGCTGCGGGTGCGGGTCGAGACGTTAGAGGCTGCGGAGGAGGATGCATCCACAAGTCATCCGGATCCGCAGGTAGAACTGCCGCGAAAGGTATTCCGCGGCAAGGTAATTTCAGGATAAGGTAACTATATGAATCCAATGGATCTTTTCAAGAATCTTTCCCAGCTTCAGTCAAAGATGGGCGAAGCGCAGGAGCAGCTGAAGACAATCTCCGTACAGGGTACTGCCGGCGGGGATCTGGTAAAAATCACCATGAACGGCGAGTTTACCGTGCTTAAAGTGGAGATAAGCCCGGAGGTGATCGACCCGAATGATCCCGGGATGGTGCAGGATCTGGTGCTGGCGGCAGCGACCGATGCCCAGCATAAAGTGAAAGAGGCAATCAGAGAGCAGATGTCATCCGTAACCGGCGGTCTGAACCTGCCGGCCGATCTGTTTAATATGGGATAATCCGTGAACAGTCTTGATCAGCTTGTCCGACTGCTTGCAAAGCTCCCCGGTGTCGGGCGCAAGAGCGCCACCAGAATGGCATATCACATACTGGATGCCGACCAGGAATACGCCGATACTCTGTCCCGTACTATCACAGAAATGCGGGCCCGTATCCATCCCTGTT
>CAZANF010000045.1:0-15034 GCA_964486425.1 uncultured Spirochaeta sp.
ATACACCCCCCATACGGTACAGCCGTTGAGGTCTTTCGTACCTCAGCCCTCATGCAGGCACATTCGCAGGCTAAATTGCCGTATGAGCGAGAACACGTTACCGCCTATATGTATCAGCATCCGGAAAGGTTTGCTATTTCCCTGGTGCCGGCTCCGGAGGAATGGTGCGGCGCCGGACGCGTGACGGTAGATACCGTCGATGATCTTGAGTACGTACGTCGCATGTTTTCAGAGCTGTACCAGGGTACTCCCATTGCAATCCAGGACGTGATAAAGTGGTGTGCTATGAACCCCCATTCACGATTGAAGGTATCATGAAACGACGAATTCTCTGTGTTCCCGAAATTCGCCCGGGTCATGGTACCGGACATATCAAGCGCTGTCTGGAACTGGTGACTGCTATCGGCACCTCCGACAGCGGTCTGTATATGCCTCATATCGAAACGGCAGCTGCCCATATTGTACCCGAGCATCTGCGTGTTTCGGAAATTGCAGGCAGATATGAATTAATCGTTATTGATACCAGAAACGTTGATGTACAACTGGTACGCAAACTCTCCGAGCATGGAATGGTTGTCGGTCTTGATGCTATTGGTTCGGGAAGGCAGTACTGTGATTATCTTATCGATATTCTCCCGCAGATTCGATCGAATGTATTACCGAATGTAAGTGAGCCGGGCTTTCTTGCCCAGCCGGTACGGGTACGCGGTCACTCTCCCTCTGATCTTCAGCGAATTTTACTGGTCTTTGGCGGAGAAGATACCATCGGCCTCAGCTCCCGAATGGCAGATATTCTGGTACATAAGGTCAATATTGAGCCGAGCCGTATCACAGCACTTATCGGACCTGCATTTCATTCGCAGGATTTTCCCGAGGGGATCCACTGTATGCGTGGAATCCGGAATGCCAAAGAACTGTTTGCCGATTATGATCTGGTTATCGGGCAATTCGGGCTCAGCATGTTCGAAGCAGCCGCTGCCGGTTGTGCTGTGGCTGGAATCCATCCGACCTTGTATCATCGTCGTTTGGCTGATGCAGCGGGTTTCTTTTCACTGGGAGTACGTCGTCCATCGGTCCGCCGTTTGCGAGCCATATTCCGTGATCCCTCCAGGTATCTGTCTGCGCTTACAGCTCATCGGGTTAGCAGTAAAAAGTCACTTTCGGATTATCTTTTGCAGCTGGAATTGCCTGAATTACTTGGTTCTCCGGTCGGAGGAAGGCGAACAAATCGAAGTATACTCCGGACACCCGAAGAAACCTTTTTCCGGTGTAAAAAAACCAGGCTGATTTTCAAGCAACGCTATGCACCGGTAGATATTCATTATGATCACACCTATTTCAGTGAAGAATATCAAAAACAATACGGGCGTACGTATGCCGAGGATTTTGAAAAGATTAAGGATATGGGCCATAAAAGATTAGCAGTAATAGATAAACTCCTGCCGAAGAAAGGGGCGTTGCTTGATATGGGCTGTGCATTAGGCCCGTTTCTTCAGGCTGCCGGGGAAACCGGATGGGAGCCGTACGGGATTGATATCTCGGAGGATGCCGCACTATGGGTGCGGGAACACCTCGAACTCCCGGCCGTTGCCGCTGATGTACTCGACTTTGATCCGGAGGAGGCCTTCAATCGTGATCGATTTGAAGCAGTCAGCCTGTGGTACGTGATTGAACATATTCATCGACTGGGTCAGGTATTTCGCAAAATAAACCGCCTGCTGGAACATGACGGGATTTGTGCTATTTCGACACCGAACGGCTCCGGGATTTCTGCACGAAAGGATTTTCGTTCCTTTCTCGTAGATGGCCCCCCGGATCATATGACCGTTTTCGAGCCACAGTACATGCAGCGCCTGTTCAGCGGCTATGGTTTTCATGTGGAAAAAATACGTATCACTGGTCATCATCCTGAACGTTTTCCCATTTTGGGACGTACAAGGATCGGACGGTCCATTGCCCAAGCGATAAGCATGGCTGCCGGCTTGGGAGATACCTTTGAGGTGTATGTGCGAAAAATTGGTGAGCCGCTGATATGATGATGAAATTACCTGCACTGGATTCATCTCTGATTGATGAATTACGCCGGCATCTTCAAAACAAGCATCTGCTGGTCCTGGGGGCAGGGATTATGCAAGTTCCCCTTATCAGCATAGCGCATCAACTGGGTCTGTATGTTACGGTTGTCGATGCCGACGAAACCGCCGTCGGGGTTTCCCTTGCAGACGCCTTTCTGCACATTGATTTAAAAGCCTATGATGAAATCGCTGCAGCAGCAGTACAGCTGAATCGGAGCAGACCCCTGCACGGTGTCTGTACCGTTGGAACCGATTTCTCGACCAGCGTAGCCTATACCGCAGAGATGCTCGGGTTGCCCGGAATCCCCTTTGCTGCCGCACAGAAGGCCCGTTACAAGCATCGTATGCGGGAGGCCCTGGCTGCCGCAGGACTGCCCACACCCCCGTTCACCGTAGTTTCGCCCGATACTGTTGAAGAGAATATGCAGGGCTGGAAAACCTTTCCCGCTGTGGTTAAACCCGTGGATAACATGGGTGCACGCGGTGTGCGCATTATTTACTCTCCAGCTGAGTTTAGCGACGCGGTACAGCAGGCCTTGGAAAACAGTCACAGCAGACAGTGCATTGTCGAAGGATTTATCTCCGGTCAGGAATACAGTATCGATGCGGTATGGATACATGGCAGACTTGCCGACTTCGGCATTGCTATCCGACATATCTATTTCGATCCCTATCGGGTGGAGCTCGGCCACAGTTTTCCGGCACCGATTGATTCGTCCTGTCGGCAATCCCTGCTGCAGGGGCTTGAGTCAGCCAGCCGTGCGCTGGGGATAACCTGGGGAGCAGTGAAAGGTGATGTTTTCTGGGACGGCGACAAGGCGGTTATCGGTGAGGTTGCAGCGCGTCTTTCCGGGGGGTTTATGTCCGGCTGGACCTATCCGCTGCATAGCGGGGTTTCGGCCATCCTTCCAATGATATGCGCAACAGTCGGCTATCAGATTCCCCCGGCATTAGCAGAACAAATGCACACCCCCAGGTTTTTGCGTCCGGTTGCCGAGCGGGCCATAATCGGCTTACCCGGGGTGATATCAGATGTATCCGGGATAGACGAGGCTGCCGGGATCCCTGGAGTTCATAATATCTGGTTAACTGCTCGTTCAGGTTCGATTATTCACAGTCTCAAGGACAATATCGGGAAATGCGGTAACGTCATTTGCTCGGGGGATACAGACGCTGCAGGCCCGACCCGGGAAGCAGTGAACTGTATACGCATTTCCATGCAAACCGGATGTCAGGACACGATAGAGTTTCTTACAGATCCTGAACCGCATGCCCCGCTCATCTATCCGCTGCCCCAGGAGGCACATATTGATATATCTTCCCGGCTGGCGGAGATATTTCAGGTTCCCATTCATCTTTCAGGCAAATCCATGCTGATGGAGTGCGAATATTCAGACTGGCTTGGCCGATACCTGCATCATCATACAGCTATGCTTGAGGCCGAAGGGTTAATCGTTTTTGAAGAACACGACGTAATTCCGTCAAACGATGATTATAATGTTTCCAACACCACCAGCGTCGCAGTCACCCGTGTCCTGTCTCGAGCCGGAAGTGATGGTATCCGATACCTCTGTGAAACATTTAGGGGAAAATCATAACGTGCCGATAGTATCAACTGTTATGAAGTTCTTGTATCTGTTACTCCGGTATGCAAAAACCAGGACTCGCATTCTCATATTCTGCATAGCGGTGTTTGCAGGAATCTCTCCCGTTTTATCGGCCGAGAATATGACATTAAACGAGTTTACTTCAGAGATGGGGCTTCAGCTTCAGTGGGATCCGGTAAGCTCCCGGGGGATTTTGACCCGGGATGATGTATATCTCGGTTTTTTCCCCGGGGTTCCCTTTGCTTCGGTGAATTTCCGGGAGATCATACCCATTCCTCCGGTAACCTGGGGTTCTCATGGATCGTTGGTTATTTCACCCGAAACACAGCAGGTTTTTCGCGACGTCTTTCCGGAAAAACCCGCTCCGCCGGCGGGGCAGGTTACAACCATTTTTATAGATCCTGGTCATGGCGGCAAGGACCCGGGAGCAATCGGCCGTCATGAAATAAACGGCAGCAGGGTCGAGGTCATGGAAAAGGATGTTGTCCTTGACGTTTCCCTTCGTCTGAAAAATCTTCTTTCAAGTCGATATCCCGAGATTGATATTGTTATGTCCAGAGAAGACGATCGCTACATCGAGCTTATCGACAGATACGAAATGGCAAATGCACTCACTGCAGAACGCAATGATTCCACCATTTTTATCTCGATTCATGCAAATGCCAGCATCAATACCGGTGCCCGTGGATTTGAGGTATGGTACCTATCCCCCGAGTTCCGGCGAACCCTTATCACCGAAACCGATGTGAGTACTTCCGGCGAAATAGTCCCTATCCTCAACTCAATGCTTGAAGAAGAGATTACCATTCAAAGCATAATGCTCGGCAGGACTATACTCTCCGGACTTCAAAACCACCTCGGATATGATTCAATTAATCGCGGCCTGAAGCAGGAAACCTTTGCTGTCGTCAGAGGGGCTCGAATGCCCTCTGTTCTGGTAGAGATCGGGTTTCTTACCAATAACGAGGAATTCAGGCTCCTGCAGGATGAAAGGCACTTGCAGGAGATTGCAGAGGGAATCTATAATGGGGTGAATGAGTTTATTAACAGCTTTTAACAACATCAGCCTGCGCTATAAAATAGAGCACCCGGCGATAATTCTATCGGTATTTTCACTGTTGCTGAGTTTAGGTATCTGGATTCTCTTTACACCGCCGTATCAGCAGTTTGTTTTATTCTTTCCGGGTGCGGTTCGCACAGAAATTACCGGAGAACCACGGGCGGTTCCCCGCTACGGCAGCCGCGAGACAAGAATTCAGCGTGTCGTTGATGAAATACTGCTCGGGCCGCTGTCTGTTGAAAAGGGAAGGGTCTTTCCCCAGGGCGCTTCGGTACAGTCCATCATGTTCCGCAGCAACCGGCTGTATATTGATTTTGCACAGAGTCACTTGAATCAGCAGCAGGACACAATTTTGACATATGCAGAATCGGAAGCCGCTCTGCGCAGAAGTCTGCAGTATAACTTTCCGTTTATCCAGGAAATAATTATTACAATCGACGGTCAGGTTCCATTTGCAGATCCTTATGTTATGAATTAGACTGCTATATTATTGATATTTATTGAATGGAAACGAAAATACCGAAAGGAATTGGTTTTTTCATTGACAAACGGATTGGGGTGCGTATAATTTGAAATACACGACCTGGAGAACAATAGGGTAACCAAACAAAGGAGTACGGGATGAAACGCATTTTCACTCTCATCACTATTCTGCTCGTGCTGACAAGCATGAACACTTTCGCTGAACGACAAGTTCTCATCGATTTCGCTGAACTTGTCCCGAACTATCCCGCGGACAATCCGACGGATCATGAGGCAACCTTGCTGGACTACAGCGATGTAGCCGGGGCATCTTTCACCGAAGATGAACTCATGTTGATGCGGACCTCTCTCGCGATCGAGAACTGGGAGGTTAAACTTGCATCATCTTCGCAGAATCCGACTAACATGTCCAACTCGTATGTCCGTGAGGCACCTGTGCGAGAAGGAGCAAATCGCTTCGCCAACGAGACTGTTTTAGGCGTTCGCGTCCATTTCCCATCTCAAAACTACAACTCATATGCTGAGTTGACTCCTCCGTTTAATATTCCTGCGTATATGGATGTTCAGGAAGTGGATGGAGAAGGGAACCTCGAAGTTCCTCAGGATGAACAGGGTCGAGGGCGCAAGTTCGACAACAGGGGTGTGGTGAAGAATGTTGGTGTGCTTCAGGAGATTGAAGTCAACGTACACGGGCTTAATTTCCCCCATGGCTTCAGCGTAGTAATGGAAGATCAGACCGGACGTACCCGCGATTACTTCATGGGATACCTGGACTTCGACGGATGGCGCACTATGACCTGGCGCAACCCGAATTATCTGAACGATGTTCGTGACCGTGAGCTTCGTCGTTTGCCGCTGTATCCGAACCTGACCCCGTATCAGAAGCTTATCGGATTCCGCGTATACCGTGATGGCAATGCCGTTGGCGGCGATTTTATTGCCTATATCAAAGATGTAGCGTTGACTTATGATCGCGCAGTACTTGATCTGGAGCGGGACTTTAACGATGAAGAGATCTGGGGTATTCTGAGTCAGCGTGAAGCTAATCGCCGACAGGCTGAACTGGACCGTCTCGGACAAATCCAGGTGCTTCGATTTCTTGAAGAGCGCCGTCAGCATCAGGATGAAGAGGAAAATAACGACGAGATCTAATCTCACCATTAGCCTCATAATGAACAAGCATCCGGGACCTGTTCCGGATGCTTTTTTAATATGCCAATCTTGACTTACAGTCGTAATAGTAAGAGAATCAATACATATGAGTGACTACTTGGATCCAAACAATGACGAGCTTCTGAAAGATTTCTTTGTTGAAGCTGAGAGCCAGATTGAACTGTTTGAGCAGAATATTCTGGTACTTGAAGGTGATACCCATAATTCGGATGCGATCGACGAGATCTTTCGCGCCGCCCATACCTTGAAGGGAGCTTCAGCTACTGTTCAGATGGACGAGCTGACATCGTTCACTCATATCATAGAGGATTTGCTTGATGAGATTCGCAGTGGAACGGTGCAGATTGTTCCGGAACTTGTTGATATTCTGCTTGCCGCCATCGATATTATCAAAGAGATGATTGAGAGCCGTAAAAACGGGGATGTATATGCAGATAACATAGATGCAATAACAGCTGCATTGAAATCATATGCATACGGCAAGGCCGACACTCCTCCTGCTGAAGCAGATACCGTCCACGTATCTGCCGCTCCCTCCTCGCAAGCATCCACTGCATTAAAAACACCGGCCGGTACTGACCTGGATGAAGAAACCCTGAACGAGCTGATTGAAAACCTTGAGCCGAATCAGCATGCATACGAAATTGCAGTCCACTTCGACGAATCAAATCCAATGAATACCGTCGGAGGAATTCAGGTATTTGCGGCTTTAAAGAGCATGGGCCAGGTTCTGAAGACCCAGCCTGATTTTGAACAGCTGTATGAGGACATATTCTTTCCGATCGTGACCTATTATATCGCCACCGACCGCGATATTGACGAATTGCAGAACTCAGTTCACCTGCCGGATGTTACCCTCGGGGCTGATATTCATCGCCTCTCGAAAGAATCAATACAAACAAACACACCGGCATTCTCACCGGCAGATACTGATATCGGACCTCCCGACAGCAGCGATGAAGCAGGCGGTGTGCAGGAGGCAACTGAGGAACCGGTTAATGTCATTTCCGGATCGGCTGACGCTGCTCCGGAACCTGAAGAGGTTACAGCACCAAGCCCCGACAAACTCTCGGAAAAACGCCCTCAGACGCAAATGGGCAGTATTCTGCGCGTAGACAGCCGCCGTATCGATAATCTGTTGAATCTTGTAAGCGAAACGGTTATTAACAAAGCATCGTTTAATCAGATCAGTACCGAATTCGGAGATACCCTTAATGAACTGCAAAGTACGACAGGGCAGTATCGGGAAATGGTAAAAGAATTATTTGATTCTATGCCGGATTTTTTGCAGCGTCTTCAGGACGGGGCGCCGATTAAGGATATAAAGCGCGAAATTCAGGAAAAATTCGGCGGCTTATACAGCATGTTCGATGGATTCGAGACCGACTATAAGACCACGGTGGGTAAGTTTCGCAACACCTCACAGAATCTCGGGAGAATAACCAGCGAGCTCCAGGAAGGGGTTATGCGCATTCGCATGGTTCCGATCAGTCAGATCTTTTCCCGCTTTCCACGATTGGTTCGCGATTTAAGCCGCAGTCTCAACAAGAAGATCATCCTTGATATTGAAGGCGAGGATACTGAACTTGACAAATCTGTCATTGAAGATCTCCTTGATCCATTAATTCATTGTGTAAGGAACAGCATTGACCATGGAATTGAGCCGCCGGCAGATCGACTCAAAGCAGGCAAAAACGAAGAGGGGCGGGTTAAGCTACGAGCCAGCAACGAAGGCAATATGATTCTTATTGAAATATCAGATGACGGTTGCGGAATTGATGTTGATGCGGTTCGCAAAAAGGCTATTGACAGAGGGGTTATTCATCCTAACAAGGCCCTGTCTGATGTCGAGGCATATAATCTCATTTTTGATCCGGGATTCTCTACGGCAAAAGAAATAACCAATATTTCGGGACGCGGTGTTGGACTGGATGTTGTCAAGCGTCAGATTGAGAAACTGAATGGTAATGTCTCGGTTCAGTCCGTGCGCGGTCAGGGAACCAAATTTATTATTAAAATCCCGCTTACACTTGCGATAATCCAGGGACTGCTTGTTCGGGTCGGAACTGAAATGTATGCTATTCCAATTACTTCTGTTATAGACAGTCATAGAATTAAGCCGAATGAAATCAAAATGATTGATAACTATGAGGTCTTTAATGTTCGTGAGGATGTAGTTTCCCTGCTCAGACTGAATAGATTGTTCAAGATTGATGCCAAAGAGGACAGGGAATACTATTTCGTGGTTATTGTCGGCAGCGGAGACAAGAGAATGGGTCTTGTTGTTGATCAGTTAATCGGGGAGGAGGACGTCGTTATTAAACCTCTGCGGGATCATTATACAAATGTACCTGGTATAGCTGGTGCAAATATCACCGGGGATGGAACTGTATCACTCATTATTGATGTGAGTCAGTTGCTGGATTTGGGTCTGCAGCAGGAGAAAGAGTTGCGGAATCTTCGGCATACAAATTTAGAAGGGTAGATCATGGCTGTACAGAAAACAGAACGACGACGTACCCGTCTTGGGCATATGGACAAGGGTGACGACGAGTATCGGGAGAATATTGATTTTAAAATGGTGACCTTTTCGCTAGGCGGAAAGGACTACGGCATAGATATTATGAAGGTAAAGGAGATCGCAAAGTACGCTCAGTTTACCTATGTTCCGAATGCACCTCATTTTGTACAGGGTGTATATAATCTGCGTGGTGATATCATTTCAATTGTTGATCTTCGCAAGATGTTCAACCTGTATGTAGAGGATGAATCCGCCGAGGGTTCCAAAAACGGGCTTATTCTGCGTCTTGACTCTAATCTATTAGGTATTGTAGTAGATCAAATTGACAAGGTGGTCGGGATTTCTTCAAGCTCAATCCAGCCGCCGCATCCAATTTTCGGTGATATAAACATAAAATATATCAGTGGAGTTGCTGAATACGAGCAGCGCTTGTATATCATTCTTGATGTCGAGCGAATTTTTCGCAGAGAGGATGAAGAAACCAAGGCATCGCCCTCGACACCTAAAACATCGGGGGATAACAGCCCGGTTCATAAACCAAGACGCGCAGTTGCTGCGGGAGCAGGGGATGATCCTGACAAGAGTTTCATTTATGAAACCCTGGAAACCTTTGCCGGCTTCCATGTAACACCGGTAAACAAAACCTGGGTTGACCAACGCTATGCAGAATGGCGTGGATTACGCAAGGACTCCGGCAAGCCGGTACAGCTTGAAGGGGAGGAGGATGCGAAAGAGTTTCTGCGGGATTTCTATTCTCCGTTTACCGGTCAATTGTGGGCGGACTCATATTCACGGCAGGTGGAGGCATACCTACCCGAGAAGGCAGGAAAAAACGTTACAGTCTGGAATCCAGGATGCGGCAAGGGTCTTGAGACATTCTCGATAGTGTGTCTGCTGAAGCAGCACTTTCCTGATTCCTCTGTTAAGGCCTGGGCTGTGGACAAGGATCTCATGGCCATTAGCGCCGCTCCTACCTTAAGTTTTGACATTGACAATGTACCTGAAATTTTTCGGGAGTATCTGTCGCAAGGCACAAAGGGCTATAGTTTTAACAGCGAAATCAATGATGCGATTTTGTTCGAATACAGTGATGTCTCAAACGGAAGTACCGTTCCCAATTGTGATGTTATTGTGGCGCGCGACTTGCTGTCTTTTCTGCCAAAGGCTCAGCAAATGTCGCTGCTGCGCACTTTTCATGAAAAATTAAAACCTGAAGGGGTGTTGCTTTTAGGCAAAAATGAGTATCCTGCTGGTGACGACTGGCAGTTCATTGGAAAAGATGCAGTCTCAGCAGCTAAAAAACGGTAGATCTGTGAAAAAGGAGAGAGATTCATGAGAGTCGAGTACATCAACCCCTTTGTAGAATCTGCATATAACATACTGAAAGAGGTTTTGCAGGTAGAGGTCAAAAGAGGAGAGCTCTTTTTGAAATCGTCTTCAATGCCGGTATTGGGTGTAGCAGCAATTATCGGTCTGGCAGGCGATGTAGAAGGTCGGGTTCTTTTCGATATGAATCGGGATACTGCGATCAAGGTTGCAAATCATATGCTGCAGTCTATGGACATGGAACCAATCGATTCATTAAATGATATGGGCAAGGCTACCATTACAGAACTTGCAAATATGATCACCGGACAGGCAGTCACAAAATTGCATAACCTGGGCTTTAAATTCGATTTGACTCCACCGGCAATTTTCACCGGTGATAACATGGAAATCAGTGATCCAAAGGTCGAGGCACTGATTGTACCGATGGAGTTGCCTCAGGGCAAAATCGAAATCAACGTAGCTGTACGTGAGCGTATTTCTTAACGAGGTCGGAACATGAAGGCAAAGCAGGATTTTCCCAGCATTAACGAGCGAAAAGCCGAGGGGTTAAATGAAACCGGTGAGGCTTTTAAGGTTCTAGTTGTTGATGATTCAATGTTCGTTACAAAGCAAATCAGTCAAATACTGACATCTGAAGGCTTTGACGTCGTAGCCACCGCAGCCAACGGAATTGAAGGGGTAGACAAGTATAAAGAGCTTTATCCCAATGTTGATTTGGTTACCATGGATATCACCATGCCGAAGATGGACGGTGTGACTGCACTGGAAAAAATTATCGAGTTTGATAAAGATGCCCGTGTTGTCATGATAAGCGCATTGGGTAAACAGGATCTAGTGAAGAAGTCACTGTTAATCGGGGCCAAAAACTATATCGTCAAGCCGCTGGATCGAAAAAAGGTTCTTGAACGTATTGTCATGTCACTGAAAAAGTGATATGGTCTGCAAGCAATAAAACATCATACAGGGCGGTTAGCTCAGTTGGTTAGAGCACTAGCTCGACACGCTAGGGGTCGATGGTTCGAGTCCATTACCGCCCATCTATGACATGGATCAATACAGTATTGTTTTGATTATGCGACACTCTGATGATATCCATCAGAGTGTTTTTTTATTGTCTGCACCACTTGATACGGCTATTACAGATGAGGATTATATCTCTCTAGGATAGCGGTACAGGGCACCGGACAGGTCTTTTAATACATACCAGTCTGGCTCAATATCTACAACCGTGTCCCTGTTTAAAGGTATTTTGCCTCCCCCGTTCGGTAAATCTACCGCATAGGTCGGGAGCCCCATTCCGCTTAATCGACTGCGGAGTGTATCCATGAGTTCCAGACCATACTCAATACTGGTACGAAAATGTCTGGTTCCGGCCGCCAGGTCCCCTTGAAACAGATAATAGGGCTTGACCCCGTTCTGCAGCAGTTTTCGAAACAGATTCTCCAGGGTCTCTGCTGAATCGTTCACTCCTCGCAGCAGGACAGCCTGATTCAGAATTGGTATGCCGGCTCGCCGTATTCGCAGAACAGCTGCTGAAAATTCCGGTGTAATCTCGTGAGGGTGGTTAACCTGTATGACCATCCAGAGCGACGGGTATTCAGCCAGCAGATTCAGCAGGTTCCCGGTAATCCTTTTGGGTTGAACAACCGGTATCCTGGTGGCAATGCGTATAATGAAATCGGATTTCACCCGGTGCAGAGCTGTAAGCACCTGCTTAAGCTCTGTGTCACCCATCATTAGAGGATCTCCCCCGGAAAGCAGTATTTCGGCTATCTGAGGACGCTCTGAGAGGGCGCTGCAGGCTTTTTCCAGCTGTTCCGGGGTTATGCGGCCGCTGTCGTTTCCCGTGAAGTGCCTGCGGAAGCAATGCCGGCAATATGTGGCACAACGGTCATTGACCAGCAGCAGGGCTCGATCCTGATAGTGATGTATAAGGCGCTCTGAAATCATGTAGCGCCGGTCGGATATCGGATCATCAGATTCATAGGGAGCGGTGTAGAGCTCCTCACGACGCGGGTATATCTGGGCCGCAATGGGGTCCTTATACGGATCCCGTGAAGCGGCTAATCCGGCATAGTACTTTGTAGTGCCGTACGGAATGCGGGGCGGGTTATCTTCATTTCCCTTGGACATTAGACCTATATCCCATCAGTAACCGCCCCTCGCGAGGCAGATGAAACCATCCTGCTGTATTTATACAGGGCGCCTCGCGTATATCCGTGATCCCGTGGCTGCCATTTTTTCCGTCTGCTCTCCAATTCATCATCGTCTACCTGCACGGAAATGCTTTTCGCGTTGCTGTCGATCGAAACGATATCCCCATCATGGATTAACGCGATTGTTCCACCGGTTTGGGCTTCAGGCGAGACATGCCCGATTACCATTCCGTGGCTGCCGCCGGAAAAACGTCCATCGGTAATGAGCGCCACAGAAGAGCTTAATCCCAGTCCGGCTATTGCCGCTGTCGGGGCCAGCATTTCTCTCATTCCCGGACCGCCCCTGGGACCCTCATAGCGAATGACTACAACATCCCCGGCGACGACCCCATTGTTTAGAATAGCGGTTAAGGCCTCTTCCTCATGGTCGAATACCTTGGCTGGTCCGGTGTGAACAACCTCCTGCAGTCCGCAGGTCTTCAAGACAGCTCCTTCGGGTGCCAGGTTGCCCTTGAGTATCACAATCGGCCCGGTATCCTTTTCAGGAGAGGAGAAGGGATATACGACCTGCTGGCCGGCCAGATGTACGGTGACATCGGAGAGGTTCTCGGCAATAGTTCTGCCGGTGCAGGTAAGGCAGTCACCGTGAAGAAGACCCTCGTCGAGCAGCATACGCATGACCATCTGTACACCGCCCACCTTGTACAAATCCTCCATGACATATTTCCCTGCGGGTTTCATATCCGTCAGGATAGGGGTGGTATCCGAAAAGTAGTTAAATTCATCTATAGAGAGAGGCACATCAACTTCGTGGGCCAGAGCCAGCAGATGCAGCACCGCATTGGTGGAGCCGCCAAGCGCCATAACGACCCGGATAGCATTCTCAAATGCTTTCTTGGTCATAATGTCGCGCGGGATCATGCCATTTCTGAGCATATCGTCCAAAACCTCGGCAGAGCGGGTCATTATCGCTTCTCGTGCAGGATCTTCCGCAGGAACCGACGCGCAGCCGGGAATGCTCATTCCCAGGGCCTCCATTGCGGATGCCAGGGTATTAGCCGTATACATTCCACCGCATGCTCCTGCGCCGGGGCATGCGGCGCATTCGATTCCATGGCGATCCTCTTCGGTGATTTTGCCAGCCGAGTAGGCACCGACGGCTTCAAATGCACTGACAATATCTACAGGATTCCCCTTGTAGTGTCCGGATCGGATACTGCCGCCGTAGATAAACAAACCGGGGACATTCAATCTGGCCAGACCCATAACAGTGCCGGGGATTGTCTTGTCACAGCCTCCAACGCCGATTACTGCATCCAGTTGATGCCCTCTGGAAAAAAGCTCTATGGTATCGGCTATGGTTTCTCTGCTGATTAACGAGCACTTCATACCCTCGTGTCCCATCGCCATGCCGTCGGTCACCAGAAAGGTATGAAATGTTACCGGTTTTATGGACAAATCAGTCAACCGCCGTTTGGTATGAGCTGCAATCCTGTCAAGGTGGACATTGCATGGAGAGACGTCGCTGACTGCGGTGGCAACACCGACAATCGGTTTTGAAAAATCTTCGTCTGAAAATCCTACGCTGCGCAGAAATGCTCTGTTCGGGGTGCGGGAAAGCCCCTTCGTCATTGCCTTGCTCTGTTTATTTCGTTCCAAGGTATTCTCCTCTTTGTCAGGCAGTTTGTTCTGCACCTCGAGTCATCAGTACCTTGCCGGTACGTACCATCTCGAGCATGCCGTACGGTTCCATCACCCGGTTTACATTGTCCAACTCCAGACTGGTACCGGTTACCTCAAGGATAATCGTGGTTTCGCTTACGTCAACCGTGTCGCAGCGAAGCGCTGAGGCTAGCTGTAAAATTTCCGCTCTTTGCTCATGCCCGCAGTGTATCTTGAGTAAAGCCATTTCGCGGTGGATAACATCCTCGCCGGTTCTGTCGGTAGCATGAATAACATCCACCAGCTTGTTCAACTGTTTTAAAATCTGGTCCAAAACCTTCTGGTCTCCGGATGCAACGATAGTCATGCTGGAAAACTCAAGGTTGTTTGAAGGCGAGACAACGAGGCTGTCGATGTTATAGGCTCTCCGGGCAAAGACCAGTGAAATACGTATAAGTACCCCCGGTTTGTTTGCTACCAAAAGGCTGATGGTATGTTTCTGATCCTGATTCTGTACTGCTTGCATCTTCAATCCTCCTTACGTACTTCCAACCGGCTTTGCCAGCTTCTGCGTGCTCATTTCCAGTATCATATCCCCCAGGGCACCGCCTGCTGGAACCATGGGAAATACGTTGTCTGTTTTTTCTACCTCGACATCAATAACGCAGGGTCCCTCATTGTATGCAAGTGCATTGCGGATTATCCGTCGTACATCGCCCGATCGGCGGATTCGGAATCCCTTTGCACCATAGGCCTCGGCCAGTTTAACAAAGTCCGGATTCCCTTCCAGATCTACACCGCTGAGGCGATTTTCATAGAACAGGCTTTGCCACTGCCGGACCATGCCGAGGTAGCGGTTATTGATGACAAGAATCTTGATCGGCAGTTTATGGATAACGGCTGTTGAAAGCTCGTTCAGTGTCATCTGAAACCCGCCGTCGCCGACAACTGCAATCACCGGTTTTTCC
>CAZANF010000046.1:0-5194 GCA_964486425.1 uncultured Spirochaeta sp.
CAGCTTTGTAAACCGCAGCAAGGTTGCCAGCCTGGAGGTCCTGGACGGCAGCAGCCTCACCAAGGTAATGCCGATTACCCAGAACAAGACGGTTATCGGTTCCAGCGAGGGCGACGACATCACGCTGGTAAATTCGCCCGGAGCACGACCCGGTCACGCTACCGTCATCTACAATCCTGATGAAAAGACCTATAGTCTGGAGAGTGAAAACCCGGTCAAGGTAAATAACCAGAAAACCACGAATCGCACCCTGGAACCCGGCGATGTTATCAACGTGGGGGGGACAATGGTGGTGTTTGATGAGCCGGAACTCACCCTGGAACCGTATATATCCTCCGAAGATGAGAATAAGGAGTAAAAGACATCGTGATCAGCTTCCTGCTGTTGATACCAGCCGCGATATCATTGTTTGCCGTATATGCCGGTCACACCCGGCTGCGCGGACGAGAGTTCGTCAAGACAGCGGTAACCCTGTCCCTGTTCGCAATAGTGATGCTGCATGGCATTGCTTCAGGTTGGAATGATTTCAGCATATCCGTTGCCGTATCGCTGCTGTTCGCATCTGCTGCCGATTATTTCCTGTCGACGCAGCACCGGCAATGGTATTTCAGTGCCGGATTATTCGGCTTTTTAATCGCATACGGGTTATACGGGGTTGTGCTGCATCTGTCGGCAGGCCCCACCCTGATTGGAGCCGCGGTGGCGGTACCCGCGCTGATTCTGCTCATTATTCAGTATCGTACCATGCCGAATCTGCCCCCGGAGCTGAAGCTGCCGGTCATAATCTATATTCTGGTGGTATCCCATCTGGTCGTTGCCGGCTCAGCCTTTGCATATACAGCAATGGGGGACAGTCCCCTGATCGGGATACTCACGGTTATTGCAGTACTCGGGATCTACTTTTCGGACAGCCTCATTGCCCATAACCTGTTCCGCCGCCCGCTGCAAAAGGAAGAGCTGTGGATTCTGCCCCCGTACTATGTCGCACAGATCTGCATAGTCGGGGTGGTTTTGCTCCGGTTTTAGGATTCAGCTGCGGCATTCTACGGCGTTATCCGCTTGCGATCCCGTGGAAAAAGAGAAGCCTCTTTAATGTTCGCTAAACCGAGGAACTTTTGCGTCAGCCGCTCAAGCCCGATAGCAAATCCCCCGTGCGGGGGACAGCCGTACTGGAAAATCCTGCAATACTCACCCAGACCCGCTTCGGTCAGCCCGAATCGCGGCAGATTCTCCAGCAGCATAGCATACTCATGGATACGCTTCCCGCCGGTGGTAATCTCCAGACCCCGGAACAGCAAGTCAAAGCTCTGCGTCTTCAGGCCCTCGGGAAAGGTATAAAACGGCCGTTTCTTGCGGGGATACTCGGTCACGAACACCGCCTCGATACCATACTGCTCCTGTGCCCATATGCATAATTCCCGCTCTGCTTCCGGGTTTATCTCGAATACCCGTTTGCCGGTTCGCTCGTGCACCAGTTTCTTGGCTTCGTCATGGGTTATACGCGGAGTACGCCGCCATTCATCAGCACTCGGCAGCGACATGCCGTATCTCTCCAGTATGTCGCTGTGGTTTTCCTGTACCAGACGGGAAATCGAGGACAGCAGCTCGACCTCCAGGTCCATAAGATCCTCAATACCCTGGATAAATGCCATCTCGACATCAAGGGATACATATTCATTCAGGTGGCGGGGTGTATCATGCTTCTCTGCACGATATGCCTGTCCGATCTCGAAAACCCGCTCCAGACCGGCAGCCACCATAGCCTGCTTGTAAAACTGCGGCGATTGCGCCAGAAACACCTGGTCGTCAAAATAGTTCACCGAAAACAATCCGGTTCCGCCTTCCGTACCCGAACCGATCAGTTTACTCGTCTTGATCTCGGTAAACTCGTTCCCGCGCAAATATGCAGCGAATCCGCCGGCAATCGTTGACTGTACGCGGAAAATATCGAGAATCTTCGGGTTTCGCAGACTGAGCAAACGGTTATCCAGCACGGCATCGATCCCTACATTGGAGAAATCCTGGTTTACGGCCAGAGGAAGCTCCCCTGCGGCCGCCCCAAGCACCTCCGTCCCCTCGACTTGAATTTCAAACCCTCCGGGTGCCTTGTCATTACCCGCAACTTTGCCGGAAACCTGAATAACCGATTCCGGGGTAACTGCGGGAGTTCCTTCGTACACAAGCTGAATGATGCCGGTCCGGTCCCGCAGCAGCACAAAGCTGATTCCGCCCAGTTCGCGAATTCTGTGGACCCATCCTGCCGCCTGCACGGTTTTTCCGACATACTGTGGAACCTGCGAGGCCGTTACGCGCTGCTGCATATCAAACTGATCACTCATACATTTTTTCCTGCTGTAGATATTTCCGGGAGACGCTCCCGGATAAGCTGCTGCACAAGTTCGGGATCCGCCATCCCTTTTGTGACCTGCATTACCCGGCCGATGACAAACCCGATCGGTTTTGTTTCTCCATCAGCCAGCCCCTGATATACCTGCGGATTCTCCTGCAGCACCGAATCAATGATACTCAGCAGCTGCGTGGAATCGGTAATCTGCTGCAAACCGAGATCCGAGATTATCTTCCCGGGGTTCCCCTCACCGGAAAACACCCGCGCCAGCACATCTTTGCCGATCTTCCCGCTGATCTGCCTGTCAGCAATCCGGGCAAGCAGATCAACCAGATCCTCCGGCAGTAAAGCGGCATCGGCAATATCAATGCTCAATCTGTTCAGCTGCTTCTTGATATCCGAGATGTACCAGGATGCCACAGCCTGTGCATCAGCCCCCAGGGTCACTGCGGTCTCGAAGAAATCCGCTCCGCTTCTCTCCTCGGTAATAATCTCGGCATGCACTGCAGTAAGCTTGTACTGCTCGATAAACCTTGTCCGTCGCTCCAGAGGAAGCTCAACCAGACGCCGCGTTACACGGTCGAGAAACGCGTCATTCGTCCGGAACGGAGGAAGATCAGGTTCGGGAAAATAGCGGTAGTCGTTCGCCGCTTCCTTGGTCCGCATCGGAAGAGTTACATCCCGGTTTTCGTTCCACAACCGGGTCTCTACGGTAACCATGTCACCGGACTGCAGTACACCCTGCTGCCGTTCTATCTCGTGATTCAGCGCCTTGCGTACAAACTTCGACGAGTTCAGGTTCTTTACCTCAACCTTGTTTCCCAGTCCCCGGCCCTCCAGATTTACCGATACATTGGCATCACAGCGCATCGAACCCTCATCCATGTTGCCGTCGCATACACCAAGATACCGCACAGTCCGTCGCAGCTGATGCAGCAAAGCCTCGGCCTCCTCGCCCATGCTCAAATCCGGCTCGGTCACAATCTCCAGCAGCGGGGTCCCGGTACGGTTGAAATCCAGCAGCGACATATCTCCTGCATGAATCATCTTGCCGGCATCCTCTTCCAGGTGACACTCTTTTATCCGTACACGACGAATCGCTCCGTTAAACTCGAACTCGATCCAGCCGTCGGTACCAAGCGGGCTTGCAAACTGGCTTATCTGATAATTCTTCGGCAAGTCCGGGTAGAAGTAGTTCTTCCGGTCAAAAGCGCAAATATCGGACAACCGGCAGTTTAAGGCCTTGGCAACCACATACGAAAGCTCCATAGCATGTTCATTCAGGGCAGGCAGTACCCCGGGATATCCCATGCAGACCGGACACACATTCGTATTCGGCTCGTCACCATACGCAGCGCGACAGCCGCAGAAAATCTTGGATTGTGTCTGCAGCTGGATATGAATCTCCAAACCTATGAATGCCTGATAGCCTGTTGCAGTTGTACTCATGAGCGCACCTCCGTAGCCTGGAAAAACCTCGGCGGCCGCGGTAACGGCTCACTGCCGCGCAGCTTACCGATAATATCCAGCAGTAACTCCTCGCTGCGATGCGCCCCCATTATCTGCATGCCGATCGGAAGTCCGCCGACCACCTCGGCAGGAAATGCACAGGCCGGGCTTCCTGAAAGATTCGCCAGGGTAGTAAAACGATCACCTTGTTTTTGCTGAAAGGGATCCAGCTCCACCCCGCCGCGACGAAAGGGCGGCGTTGGAAAAACCGGCAGTACCAGCCCCTGCACCCGGGTGAACAGATCTTCCAGTTCCCGAAACAGTTTGGTTCGGATCTTCTGCGCCCGAATATAGAACTGGTCCTGAAACCCCGATCGCAGCACATAGGTTCCAAGCATTATCCGCAGCTTCACCTCATCTCCGAAGCCTTCCGTACGCGACACCCGCATCAGTTCGGTGGGGGATTCGGCAAAGACCGGCCGGTGACCATAGCGCAGCCCGTTGTACCGCGCCAGATTGGCACTCGCCTCCGCGGTCGCAATGGTATAATACGCCGGCACGGCATAGTCGAGGGTGGCGATATCTATCTCTTCGACCTGGTAGCCGGTATCAAGGGCCCTTTCCCGCATTCGGGCATACACCGCAGCAACATCCGGATGCAGTCCGGCATCTCCGGCTATAAAAGCCAGCTTCTTTGCTGCCGGAGCAGGATCTGCTGCAGATGATTCCGCAGAACCGCTATCCGGCCATACAATAGAGGTCTGATCCAGCGGATCCTGACCCCGTATTACCGAAAACACTTTTCTCAATAGATCCAGATCTGCCGTAATCACCCCGATTACCTCGAGTGAGCTGGCATACGCCACCAGACCGTACCGCGACACCGCCCCATAGGTCGGCTTTAACCCGTAGACACCGCAGAACCCTGCCGGCTGCCGCACCGATCCGCCGGTATCGGAACCCAATGCAAACGGCACCATCCCTGCTGCAACCGCTGCCGCACTCCCGCCGCTTGAACCGCCGGGGACACGATCAGCATCCCAGGGATTGATTGTTCCGCCCAGAGCCGAATTCTCGGTGCCGGATCCCATGCCGAATTCATCCAGATTGGTTTTCCCGACAGGTACCGCTCCTGCCGCCAGGAGCCGCTCGACTGCAGTAGCGTTATACGGAGCATTCATCTGCTCGAGCATGCGGGAGCCGCAGGTCAGGGGCATCCCCTTGACCGCGATATTGTCCTTTACCGCAAAAGGGACTCCGGACAAATCGCCGGCGGCAGCTCCCGCGGCAGCGGTGCCACCGGCCGCGGCGGCGGTGCCGACAGCCTGGGTGGCCTGGGTGGCCGCGCCCGAGGCGACGGCAGCATCCCCAGTGCCTGCCGCCGCTCCAGAGACGGCA
>CAZANF010000046.1:5294-7345 GCA_964486425.1 uncultured Spirochaeta sp.
CGCGCCCGAGGCGACGGCAGCATCCCCAGTGCCTGCCGCCGCTCCAGAGACGGCAGCATCCCCGTTCCGGCCCGGATCGTTCCGCAGCGACAGGAACGCCCCTATGTCGGCATCAAAGCGCCTGAGTTCCTCTATGTAATTTCCAGTTATCTGCATAATACATCCTTACAGCACGTTTGGAACCGCAATAAATCGATCTTCCAGGTCTGCTGCATTCTCCAGCAGCTCGTCGGTCCCGGAATATTGCACATGTACATCGGCGCGCACACGATTAATCTCTGCATACACATGCGTCATCGGGGCCAGCCCGGTTACATCTACGTCGGCCATGGTTGCAAAGTAATCCACCATTTTGGATACCGCCTCACGCAGCCGGTCAGTATCCTCAGTCGACAATTCGATCTGAGCAAGCTCCGCAGTAACTTCGAGTTCCCTATCTTCAATCATAGAAAAACTATTGCACCCGGCTAATGCGTTGTCAATAGAAGTAGGATAAAGACTTTAATACTACAATTATGTAGCAGTTTTCATTTATGTAGGGAAAAGTCCATTTGACGAGCACCATTAAGATGGTGTATTTTAATAGATTCAAATGCAACCCTGATTTGATATAAAGACTGACATTATGAAACCATTCATACCGATTGAGGAGATTTCGTGGTAAAGAAAGATTTTCCGACCGTACATTATTTCGACCAGGATTTTGTCGATGTGTATGATCAAACCTGGGCCTGGATACATGACCATTGGTACAAGGGCGATACACATAACAATTTCGAGCCGAAATTCTTCCATTCACCCGGCACCGATGCAATAAATCAGTTTGAAGCAATTTTTTCAACCTTTTTCCTCGTATACAGCAATCGTACCTATCCGGCTGCCGCCCAGCTCGATACCTTCTACAAAAAACAGGAGGAAAACGGCGCCATACGGTCGGATTACCGCCTGTCCGACGGCACACCGGTATTCACCGATGAGAACCCGGAGGCAGTTAATCCGCCGCTGTTTGCATGGGCCGAGTTCAACCTCTTCCACAAGGTCGGCAACAAGAAGCGTGTGCGCGAGATAATGCCGATCCTGGAAAAGTATTATGAGTGGCTCCAGGCGACCTTTCAGCAGCCGAACGGGCTGTACAAGGTGCCGCAATCCGCAACCAAGATGATCAACAGCCCGCGTGATGGAGCCGAGTACTATGTGGACTTCAACTCCCAGCAGGCACTGAATGCCTATTATATGGCGGAGCTCGGTGAGATCCTGAATGACAAGGAGATTTCTTTCCGCTATAAACGCCTGTACTTCTCGCTGAAAACCCGGATTAATAACCTGATGTGGAATGAAAGCGCCGGGGTATACTACGATATCGACGGTGAGCATAACCAGATCATGGTTAAAACCATTGCAACCTTCTGGCCAATGCTCTGTGCCATACCCAATGAAGCTCGAATCGAGCGACTCATCGGGCACATGCGAAACCCGAAGACCTTCGGAACCGAAAATCCCTTCCCGACACTGGCTGCCGACGAACCGGCCTATGACCCGCAAGGCGGAGGATTTTGCGGCTCTGTTTGCCCGCCGTTTACCTTCATGGTAATCAAGGCGCTGGAACAGTATAAAGCCTACGAGCTGGCACGCGAGTTTACTATTCGTCATCTGTATTATCTGCTGGATACCCTGCATCCGGAGGGCAGCGACCGGGGAACC
Organism: uncultured Spirochaeta sp.; assembly: GCA_964486425.1. Lineage (GTDB taxonomy): Bacteria > Spirochaetota > Spirochaetia > DSM-27196 > DSM-8902 > Spirochaeta_B. The sequence continues at coordinate 6,996 of CAZANF010000046.1, forward strand.
ATCTGGGAAGCCTATCAGCCGCATAAAGACGGCCCTGCGGTCTGGAAGGATAATCCGGATTTTCCGCGCCCGATGCTGCTGGCCTATACCGCGCTGGCAACCATCACCCTGCTGATTGAACACGTAATCGGACTCACCATAAGCCTGCCCCGCAAGGAGGTTACCTGGATAATTCCCACCAAGGAGATTATGGGAATAGAAAACCTGAGTCTCAAACGCAACAACATTACTATTCTTGCAAAAAAAAGCGGCCGGGGCTGGGAAATACGTCTGGAAAGCGAAAAGCTGTATTACTTTACCGTGGATGTACTCGGTGAAAAGATCAAAACCCTCCCCATTCCATCCGGCAA
>CAZANF010000046.1:7445-14778 GCA_964486425.1 uncultured Spirochaeta sp.
TTACCGTGGATGTACTCGGTGAAAAGATCAAAACCCTCCCCATTCCATCCGGCAAGTGTTCCATGCTGCTGGACAAGCTGTAGGCTGCACAAAACAGCTATACAAGATCCGAACACACACGATCAATAATCCTCCGCGCGATACTCATCGGCGGGGGCAGCATCGGCAGGCTGTCTGCAGAAAACCAGTCGGCGTGCACAATCTCGGATAATTGCGGAGCAATCTCGCCGGAACGCCAGCGGGCGCGATACCCCAGCATAAGTGAATCCGGAAAAGGCCATGGCTGGCTTCCAAGGTATTCCAGGGAATCAATCTGCAGACCAACCTCTTCATAGACCTCGCGATGTACCGCCTGCTCCGCCGTCTCCCCCGACTCGACAAAACCGGCGATGAGGCTGTACATGCCGCCGCGATGACGAACCCCCTGCGCCAGCAGCAATCTGTCATCCCTGGTAATCGCGACAATAACAGCCGGGCTCACCCTGGGAAATACCACACCGACAGGTCCGATCTTGGCGATCTCGTTCTCACTCCACACCAGCGGCTGCCCTGTTTCCGGGCAGTACCGGGTACGCCGGTCCCACGTCAGAATATGATAGCCGCGAAAAACTGCAGTGACATGCGAAGGAGAGTCCATCACCGGCTCCTGCGTGAGCAGATCCCGGATTCGCCGGAAATGCAGCCCGGAACCTGCCGCGGGTGCCGCGGTAAAACGAACTGCCGCAGAATGATCCAGACACAGGGCATACTGCCCGGTATCCACCGCCCCCAGACGAAGAAACTCCATGTCGGCCGGAATTACGGCATTCACCTCTGCATATACCGGCAGATTGCCGGTTATATTCACCAGAACCTCGCCCTCTGCAGTGAAAAACAGCAACCGGCACGAATCTATCGGCCAAAGATCTGCCGCTGCTACGCGCAGCGGCGGGGACGGAGGAAGAACCAGCACACTTCCTTCGTCCCCGGGAAACAGCAATCCGCCCTCTTTACCAGTCAAAACCGGCTATCCCCAACTCATCCGCCATGGTGCGAAACTCTTCGGCAACCGACTCGGTAATCTCGATCCCGTGTTCGGAACGATAACAATAGGCATCCCACTCTTTTTCTCCTGCCGTGAAAATGCGATCCTCTCCGGGAGCCTTCTCGGAATTCCGCAATGCACGCAAAATATCGCCGGTGGTTTTCTTGAATGAATTAATATCCGTGAAGGCCTCAATATCAATCGCCATAAAGAAGTGCCCCAATCTATACGGCCGGCGCTCCCCGTCCTGGTCGAACCCGGACAATGCTTTGAGAAACTGGCCTCCTTGCAGTGCCGCCGACAGAATCTCTGTGACCGCCGCATAGCCGTAGCCCTTGTAGCCGCCGCCGTCCTCGCCGATTCCGCCCAGGGGCGCGAGTGCCGCCTGCCCGCTCAGCAGGTCCTGCAGCACCTCATTGGCATCGGTCGCAGTCGTCCCGTCCCGGCGTACCACCCAGCCCTCCGGCAGCGGTTTGCCCTGCCGCGCATACACCTCGATCTTGCCTCGCTGGCTCACGCTGGTTGCACAATCCAGGAAGAATGGAAAATCCTCGTCGGTGGGGATGGCCCAGGTCTGGGGATTGGTCCCCAGCATGTTCTCCACCCCGAAGGTCGGTGCAATAGACGGGCGTGCATTGGTTCCGGTAAGCCCGATACAGCCCTGCTCAACCGCCATGAGCGGATAGTAGCCGGCAATCCCGTAATGAGAGGAATTGCGCACCACCGTCATCCCCATGCCCAGCTGCTTTGCCTTGGCCACCGCCATCGACATGGCCTTGTGCGAGACTACCATGCCCATACCGTTATTGGCATCCAGCACCGCGGTTGTCGGCCCCTCCCGTACAATATCTATCCCGGCATTGGGGAACTGTATACCGGCCTTGATCCGGTCATAATAGATCGGCTTGAGACGATTGATTCCGTGGGAATCGATCCCTCGAAGATCCGCTGCAATCAGCACATCGGCGCAGATCCCGGCATGGTCGGACGGAACACCAAGCCCGACAAAGACCTGCTGCATAAAATCCCTGATATAGCCCGCAGGCTTTCGAACTGCTGTACTCATGAAACGCTTCCCCTGTTATGTCGTGTATTATATCGTGAGCGCTGCGAAACGCTTGTAATGATCTTCCAGAACCAGGCAGGTCATAGCCTCGATAACCGGCACCAGACGCGGACAGATGCACGGATCATGTCTGCCCTCGGTGCGGATCTCCCGTTCCGTACCCTCCTTGTCGACCGTTCGCTGGGCCTTGGAGATAGATGAGGTCGGCTTCACCGCCACCCTGAAAACCAGCTCCTCGCCGGTGGAAATCCCGCCGATCACACCCCCGGCATTGTTGGTGATAAACCCCTCGGCGCCCATCGCGTCGTTGTGCTCGCTGCCCTTCAGATCCACGGCTCCGAAACCCAAACCAATCTCGAATCCCTTCACCGCACCAAGCGACAGCATGCCCTTGGCCAGGTCGGCCTCCAGCTTGTCAAAAACCGGCTCGCCGAGCCCGACAGGAAGCCCGTTCACCCGGCACTCGATAATACCGCCGACACTGTCACCCTCCTCAGCCAGCATCTCGATCCGCTTTACCATATGTTCAGCCGCAATCGGATCACAGGCACGCATCGGGTTGTTCTCGATTTCCTCAGTCAGGATCTGCTCACAGGAGATTCCGGCTGCCCGAAGGGTGTAGGCGACGATGCTGATGCCACGCTGCTCGAGCAGCTTGCGGGCAACCGCACCGGCCGCAACCCTGCCCGCCGTCTCACGTCCGGACGCGCGGCCGCTGCCGCGATAATCGCGAACACCATATTTCTTCAGGTAGGTGAAATCCGCATGTCCCGGCCGGAACATCTCCTTGATATCATTGTACGCACTCGGCTGGGCATCCTTGTTGTACAGGATCATTAAAATCGGGGTGCCGGTTGTGCTTCCCTCAAAAATTCCCGAGAGGATGTGGACCGTATCCGGCTCCTGCCGCGGGGTGGTAACCGAGGACTGCCCCGGCTTACGCCTGTCCAGCTCTTTCTGAATGTCCTGTTCGGTGAGCTCAAGTCCCGGGGGCGCTCCATCCAGGACAACGCCGACTGCGCCGCCGTGACTTTCTCCAAACGTACTGATACGAAACAGCGTACCAAAACTGCTGCCGGCCATATATACCTCCAAGCGCGGGTGAATTTTAATTACGCAGTAAATCTATCAAATTTTTGCGCTTCACACTATAGCCATTTTTTCAGCTTGAAGTAGACGGCCAGGCCCACCCCGATAACGGCCATACTCAGCATGACGACCGGATACCCCCACTGCCATGACAGCTCGGGCATATTCTCGAAGTTCATTCCATACACACCGGCAATGAAGGTAAGCGGCATAAAGATGGTAGCGATTATGGTGAGCACCTTCATAACCTCATTCATCCGGTTACTCACACCCGAGACATACAGATCCAGCAGTCCCATCAATAAATCGCGCAGGGTTTCCACGGTATCCAGTACATGAATAGTATGGTCGTAGACATCCCGGAAAAACAGCTGTGTTTCCGCCTTGATCAGGATGCTGGTGTCCCGGCTCAGACTGCTCACGACCTCACGCAGCGGCCAGAGAGCCTTCCTCATCAGCAAGGCCTCGCGTTTTGCACCATGCAGCCGCGACAATACATCCGGTTCCGGGTTATGCATAAGCTCATTTTCGAGCTCCTCTATCCGGTCACCCAGTCTTTCCAGCACAACAAAATACGCATCTACAACTGCATCCATAAGAGCATACATAAGATAGTCCGCGCCCATAAAGCGCACCCGCCGCCCGCTCTGCAGCCTCCGCCGTACCTCATCGAATATCGAATCATCAGACTCGGAAAATGAAATCACCTGGGTTGGAGTCAGAATCAGACTGATCTGTTCGCCCACTATCTGCTGCTGCGTATCGTCCCAGCGAAGTGCCCGCAGCGCCATAAACAGATGATTTGAATACATCTCCAGCTTCGGCCGCTGGTCCGTACTCAGGATATCCTCCATGGTGAGGGGATGCAGATTCACCTCCGTCCCCACAGTACGCACAATATCCGCATCATGGACGCCATTTACGTGGACCCAGCAGACATTCTCCGCCGCACCGCGGTCGACGCTGCCCAGCTTCAGGACCTCGCTGGCCTCGATCCATCTTTCCGTAATGGCCTCTTCATTATACGCCGTTACACAGATCCGCACGGGAGCATCCGACGGGGATCCCGTATAAATCATCGTACCCGGTGCCGCCCCTACCGGTTTTTTATGCCTTTGAACCAGTTTCTGCATCATGTTATTCCACCTCCGTCCCTATAAACTCTGCCATCCGGCCAAGATACTCTTGAAAATCCGCCGATCGGGCTGCGGCCTCTTCGATACCTGCAGCAATCAACGGACCTGAATAGCGTATGCCGGTAACCGCATCATCCAGAATCTGTTCTACCTCCGTCCCCCATGCTGCATCTATCTCCATCTCCACCCCGCGGATCAGCCCGCGATGTATATCCAGACGGATTACAGTTTGATACACCCCGTCTTCCATGATCAAGGTGTGGGTAAAGTCCGGCGTCTTGGCAAATTGCCACTCCCAGCTCTGCAGGTGATCATAGTACTCCTGTGCTTCGGGAACTGAATCGATCATGGTGACCTCCGTCCCCGCTGTATCCCCTGCCCCAACTGTCATTTTGGATCCGGCTGTGACCTCCCTCCCCGTTTTTTCTACCTCCGTCCCCGCATCAGGATGATAAAAGGCGGTAAACGACCGGACCAGTGCCGCGCAAAGGCTCTCGAAATCGATATCAATAGAAAATTCCAGCAGATTTGCAACGGTCGACCGGACTGAATCAATCCCCTTGCTTTCCAGCTGCCGCGTTCGGGCGGTAAGGTATGCAAGCAGTTTCTCCAGATCAGCATTCATTAACAGTGTTCCGTGATGGAAACAGCGTTCACGACCGACCTTGAAGGCACTGCCCGATACCTTGCGGCCATCAACCAATATGTCGTTCCGCCCCGAACGTACCCCGTTAATTCCAAACTCAGCAAGTGCATTCTGCACAATCCGGAAGTTCTCATCCTGGCTGTACTGTTCCCGGGAAGTGAGAAAACACCAGTTCAGATTACCCGTGTCATGATACACGGTTCCGCCGCCGCTTTGTCGGCGTACAAGCGGCACGCCATCACGCTGCATGGCAGCTAGATCGCACTCAATCCATGGATTCTGATGCCTGCCGATTACTACACAGGGATCATTTCGATAGAGGAACAACCTGCGCTCGCTCTGCGCAGAGCCTTCCGGGCTGGTTCCCGCCTCCGGAATCCCGTTTCTTCCTGCTTCATCATGGCCGGCTCCGCCTCCGTCCCTGGCGGCTCCGGCCCCGTCCCTGCCGGCCCCGGCAGGCAGCGTCCGATACAGCCAGTCCTCGAGCGCGAGGTTCATAAATGGATTGGTGGTTGTTGATTGAAAAACCCGAACAGGTGGATATCCGATAGATGCGATTGCGTTCTCCATAGTCAGACTATAGCCGATTTGCTACAGTACCTCCATGATTACCGCAGTAATTGGGCTGGGCAACCCGGGCCCGCAATACCGGAATACGCGTCATAATATCGGCCGGATAATCGCCACTGCCCTCGTAGACCGGGTCGCCGGTCCGACTGCTTCGTGGAAATCCAGGTTTCATGGCAGCTGGACCCACCTGCAGCAGCCGCCGGTACAGCTGCGTGTGCTCATTCCGGATACCTATATGAATAAAGCAGGCGAATCCATTCGTCCGTTCTGTGATTTCTTTTCGCTGCAGCCGGAACAGCTGCTGCTTGTTCATGATGATCTGGAACTGCCCTTCGGCACTGTGGCACATAGACGCGGCGGGGGCCTGGGCGGCCACAACGGCCTGCGCTCGGCGGAGAAGCACCTCGGCAGCAGGGACTTTGCACGCCTTCGCATCGGCATCGGCCGCCCGGCGCGCGGAGATGTCTCCAGCTGGGTACTCGGCCGCTTTTCGGAACAGGAAGAGGCCGAGCTTGAGGATATAATTGAAGAGGCAGTGCAGACGATCCTGTCGCTGCAGTAGCTGTCTTATGGAGCACGTATGACCGGAGATCTGAGGGACCTCAGCCTGGAGGAACTGTGGCGGCTCTTCCCGGTTGAGCTGAAAGAATACAGCAGCGATTATCCCCGATGGTTTGAAGCCCAAAAGTCGGAGCTGGAAAAGATTCTTCACCCGTCGGCGATCTTTCGCCTCAGTCACATAGGCAGCACAGCCGTTCCCGGTCTTTTTGCCAAACCTGTGGTGGACATTCTTCTGGAAATGAATCCCGGGGCCAATCTACAGGAATTCTCTGCAACACTCGAGGATCATGACTGGATTGAAATGCACCGGCAAACCAGTCCTCACCCGTGGTTCGTCCTTAACAAAGGGTATACGGCTCAAGGATATGCTTCCAGGGTGTTCCATCTGCATCTCCGGTATACAGGAGACTGGGATGAACTGTATTTCAGGGATTATCTCCGGTCAAATCCCGCTGTCTGTGAGGAGTATGCCATGCTGAAGAAGGATCTGCAGGTTCGCTTTACACACAACCGCGACGCCTATACTGCAGCAAAGACGGATTTCATCAAATCATGCACCCGGTATGCGCGAGAGCAGTTTCCCGGAAGATTCGCACCGCAATAATCTGTCCAAGGCTCTTGTAGCAGGCTTTGACCGCGGCTTCAATTCACGTTGCTGCTGCAGCCACCCGCCGCGCCTGACGCCCCGCGCTGCACACTCGTGCGGCCGCGCTGACCTCACACCCGCCGCAACTGCGCCGCGCTAACGACGAACCCACATCGCACTCCGGCCACACCGCTCAAGCCCAACCTGCGCTACACGCTCGTGCGGCCGCGCAGGGATCTCTCCAGGGTCATGCGGTCGACATACTCCAGATCGCCGCCGACCGGCAGCCCCAGAGCCAGTCTGGTTGTAGTCACCCCGTCGATGTCTTCCAGCTGACGGGCGATATACCACGCGGTGGTGTCGCCTTCCACGGTCGGGTTAGTCGCCAGCACCACTTCGCGAACATCTCCGCCACGCACCCGATTGAGCAGCTGCGGAATGTGCACATCATCCGGACCGATCCCGTCAATCGGCGAAATTACCCCGCCAAGTACATGATATACCCCGGGAAATACCCGCGCACTCTCCAGAACCGCTACGTCTTGTGCTGTTTCAACGACACAGATCATTGTATGATCGCGGCGCTCATCACTGCACACCGCACAGGGATCAGCCTCGGTAAAGCTGCCGCAGACTGAACAGGGATGGATGCGGG
>CAZANF010000047.1:0-14108 GCA_964486425.1 uncultured Spirochaeta sp.
TCGCGGATGCCCGGGAACTGGTACCGTATTTCGCCCAGCTGGGGGTAAGTCATATTTATGCCTCCCCGGTACTCATGGCCCGTCCGGGTTCAACCCACGGGTATGATATAGTCGACCATAATCATTTTAATCCGGAGATCGGTACCGAGGAGAGTTTTTCCGATCTCTGCCGCACCCTGCATGAACACGGCATGGGTCTGATTATGGATTTTGTTCCGAATCATATGGGGGTTGGTGCGGCCGACAATGAATGGTGGCTGGACGTACTGGAATGGGGAAAGAACTCGCCATTCGCTCATTTCTTCGATATCGACTGGGATCCGGTCGAGGCTACGATAAAAGGCAAGATACTCCTGCCGGTTCTCGGCGATCAATATGGAACTATCCTGGAAAGCGGCCAGCTTGTACTTGGATTCAATGCCCTGGAGGGTTCATTCAGCATCTGGTACTACCAGCATCGCTTTCCGGTTGCGGTGCGTCACTATGCCGATATTCTGCAGCCGGCAGCAGCCGCGCACGACAAACTGCAGCCATTTGCTGAACAGTTCAGGAATATCGGCAGCGGAGGAAGATCGCTGCGTCAGCACACCCTGAAACGGAATGAAGCCGACGATCTTAAGCGCAGACTGGCTGCCCTGGCGGCACAGGATGATCAGGTTATGGCTGCGATTCAATCAGCCGTCGACAGCCTCAACGGTATTCCCGGAGATTCGAAATCCTTCGATGCACTGCATGCGCTTGTACAGAAGCAGGCATACCGGCCTGCCTACTGGCGACTGGCAGCGAATGAAATCAATTACCGGCGCTTTTTTGACATCAATGATCTGGCTGCACTGAGGATGGAGCAGCACGATCTGTTCGATATCAGTCATCAGCTTGTCTTCCGACTGATCTCGGAAGGCAAGATTCAGGGGATCAGACTGGACCATGTAGACGGACTATGGGATCCGCGGCAGTATTTCGAGCGCCTGCAAGATCGCGCGGCTTATGCCCTGTTCGAGAGCCCTTTCGCCGGCGCAGAAACCCTGGGAGCTCATCCGGACCCGGCATGCCACGCACCGGAAGCCCGACTGGATCAGCCGTTTTATGTGCTGGTAGAGAAGATACTGGCCAGACACGAGACCATTCGATCGGACTGGGCTATCTCCGGCACCACAGGCTACGAGTTTATGAACGTCCTGAACGGGCTTCAGATCGACAGCCGGGCCGAGGAGCCTCTTACCGATCTATACCGCAACTTTACCGGACGCAGTACTGATCTCGAACAGATGACGGTAGACGCCAAGCACTTGATTATGCAGGATTCATTAGCCAGTGAATTGAATGTCATTGCCAACAAACTCAATCGCCTGGCGAAACAGAGCCGCCGAACCAGAGACTTCTCCCGAACCAGGCTTCGTCAGGCTTTTGCAGATATCGCCGCCTATTTCCCGGTCTACCGGTCCTACGTAACCGAACGCGGCATCGACCCCGACGGGCGCCGCGATGTCGAATGGGCTGTTGCCAAGGCAAAAAAGGCCTCAAAGGGTCCGGATAAATCCGTGTACGATTTTCTGCATGACGTGCTTACCACGGATCTGCTGAAACACAAGGGACATGGCTACCGGAAATCCCTGCTGATGGAGATAGTTATGGGGGCCCAGCAGTTTACCGGACCGGTTATGGCCAAGTCGATTGAGGACACCGTTTTTTATCGCTACGGCCGCCTTATCAGCTTGAATGAGGTCGGGGGGCATCCTGAATATTTCGGGGCTTCCGTTTCAGCCTTCCATTATCAGGCCAGACACCGACTGCAGACTCATCCCTACTGCATGATTACCAGCGCTACACATGACCACAAGCGCGGGGAGGATACCCGCGCCAGGATCAACGTAATCAGCGAGATGCATGAAGAATGGGTGGAAACCATATTACGCTGGTCCACCATGAACGCACGCAAGAAGCGTATAACCGACGACGGCCCGGCACCCAGCTCCGGGGATGAGTACATCCTGTATCAAACCCTGGTCGGCACCTTTCCGGTTGAACTGGACCTCGAGGACCAGGCCGCGGTGGAAGAGTATATCGCAAGAATACAGAAGTATATGCAGAAGGCAATTCGCGAGGCAAAACTTTTTACCAGCTGGACAAACATCAACCAGGATTATGAAGACGGTATGAAGGACTTCATCGCAAAAATCCTTACACCGAATCAGAGCAGTGTCTTTCTGCATGATCTGCAGCGTTTCATCCAGCAACTGCTTCCGATCAGCTATGTGAACGGACTGATGCAGACTACCGTAAAACTGACCAGCCCCGGTGTACCGGATATCTACCAGGGCTGCGACTTCTGGGACTACAGCCTGGTAGATCCGGACAACCGGCAGCCGGTACTGTACAACCACAGAATCGATGCCATGCAGCGCGACAACCTCAGTATGGAACATGCAAGATGGCTGCTGGATACCGCCGGCAGCGGTGAGGTCAAACTGCATGTAGTCCGCTGCATACTGGGACTTCGCCGCTGCTACCCGGATATCTTTGCAGTCGGAGACTATGTCCCGCTGGAGACCAGTGGCCGCTGGGCCGATCGCATTCTGGCCTTCAGCCGTCTGCACAAGGGAACCGAGATTGCCGTAATAGTTCCGGTCCTTACCCGCCCGCTCATGGAGAATATCGAGATCCCGCTGCCGTCCGGATGGGACGACACATCCGTGACCCTCGCATCCCGGGCTGGTGACTGGAGCAACACCCTTACCGGAGCCCGGCTGCAGGGCAATCAGCTGCGAATAGCTGATGTTCTGGCGGACTTTCCCGTCGCAGTGCTGGTTCAGCAATGACCTCGGCCAAAGGCAAGCCGCAATCAAAAGCGGCCGTACGACAGGAGGTCAAGCGGCGGATTGCCGCCATGACCCTGCTGCAGCGCAGGGAGTACAGCACCTGTATCTGCGAGCATCTGCGTCGTCTCCCGGTTGTGCAAAAGGCCGATATCCTGCTGGTGTATGCAGCCCTTCCGGACGAGGCGGACCCGCTGGAGATTGCGCAGTGGGCCGCAAAACGGGATATAGCCGTCGGATATCCGGTAACGGTATCTGAAAACCGCAGCCCGCGGCTGCAGTTTCGCAGGCTGCCGCCGGATATACCGGCACACACAATGCACGGAACAAGCGCCGACGACCTTCCGGATGAAGAGCTGGTGCCCACCGGGTCGACAGTTATTATTGCACCAGGACGGGCGTTTACCAGTACCGGCGACAGGGTCGGGCGAGGGGGCGGATATTACGATTCCTACATTGCACACTGGCGCCGGCGCAGCGGCTGCATTGTCCTCGGGATTGCCTTTTCTGTACAACTTTTTCCACAGCTGCCGCACCATCCCCACGATATGCCTGTGGATGCAGTCTATACCGAACTCTCGACTTGATTTGGATATCCAGGCACTATACATTATCGTTAATCAGTAACGAATAGCACAAGGAGCTGTATCAATGTCACGAATCAAAAGCGCATTAGAGCTCGCACTGGAACGCACCGAGAATGTACAGGGAGACAGCCGCAAACTGCTTGAACATGAGCGGAAACAGGACGGAAAACGACTGCTGGCAAAATTCTATGAAATCCTCCAGGAAGGGGGAATCCCGGAGAGGGACTGGCCGCAAGGGCTGTTCGGCAAGCCGAAAGACGGCATTGACGCGGCTCGCATGCAGCTTTCCCGGAAGATACAGGCCTTCCCGAAGGAAGAGCAGAAATGGGTACGTGAGGGGCTGAAAGAGGTACTGCTTGCCGGGATTGTCCTTCCGTCCGAAGACAACTACCGCGTATTTCTGGAACCAGCCCGACAGGCAGCCAGGGCCTTGAGCAGCTCCCCCGACATCGACACCCTTTTTTCACAGGCCTCCCAAATTTTTGATCAGTATTTGCAGGAGAAGCAGCAGCTAATCGATAACCTCAAACAGCAGTTTGCACCTCGCATCCGCCAGAAGGAGGACGCCTATGCAAAGCAAACCGGACAGAGAATCACCATCAACCCGGAAACCGATCCGGAATTTCAGCAGTATCTCCAGCAAGGAATGGAGCAGCTGCGCGGCTACTACATTCAAGCCGTTCAGCAGTTGCGGGTGCAGCTCGCTGAACTGATATAAACGCGGAATACACAATGCCGTCATCCAATGAACCACAAGATAACTTTCTGCGTGACGGTGAGCGCCGGACCGTTACCATCCTTTTTTCGGACATGCAGGGATTCTCCGAGCTTTCCGAGCACATGGACCCGGAAGAGATCGACAGCATAATGAACACGGTTTTTGATGCCTATCGCGAGATTGTCGAGCGACAGGAAGGAACCGTGGAAAAATACATCGGCGATGCATTGGTAGCGGTATTCGGGGTTCCCCGGATACACGGCGATGACCCGCAAAGGGCCGTACATACCGCTCTGGATTTTCTGGACGAGATTGCAAAGCTCAACAGCGAATTATCGAAGCGAAATCTGCAGCTGCAGTTTCGTACCGGCATTCATACCGGTCTCATTACCACCGGACACCGTGGCGAACACCGCGTAGTCACAGGTCACGCCATGAGCATCGCCTCCCGTCTGGAGTCTCATGCCCCGCCGAACGGAATTCTGGTATCGATCGAAACCAAGGAGCAATGCGAGAATGACTTCGTGTTTTCCTCCCCGGCCAAATATGCAATAAAGGGAAGCCGTCAGCCAATTACTGCATTCAAGGTACTGAGCCGCGCTGCACAACCCTATCCATCAGAAGGGCTGTTTACCGGCAGGGAAAAACAGCTTGATATTCTTACCAGCAGCTATGTGAAGCACTCACCCCTGTTTCCCGGCCGGCTGGGTATTACCGGAGAGGCGGGAGTAGGAAAATCGGCGCTGCTCGGGCGGTTTCTGAACCATATCCGTGCCTTTCCCGGATTCTCCGCACCGATTCTGTATGCCCGGGCCCGCAGGTTCCGCAATCGTCCCTTTGCGGTATGCACCGAGGCACTGGCGACCTATTTCGGCCTCCAGCAGAACCTTTCCCACATGGAAAATGTACAGCGCATCCTGCACATGATCAGTCTTCCCCAGGAGATTGCCGAGGGATTCATCCGGTTCTTTCATACCCCGGAGTCCGTTACCGCAAACAAGGTTTTTGCCATCCTGGATCGTATGCTGGACACCCTGCTTTCATCCCGGCAGAACTCCCCATACAGCCCGCTTCTGTGCATAGACGATGCCGGGTTCCTGGATCAGCAGAGCATGGAACTGCTGCAGTACCGGCTGGAAAACAGCTCCGTCCATCCCTTCATGCTGCTGGTGGACCGTACCAGACACCAGCTCGCAGAGAATGTTATCCATGTTCCGCCCTTGAGTATCGGAGAATCAGAACAACTCATCGATGCCCTGTGCAGCCGTCCGCTGGAGGAAAGCCTCCGCAAGCAGATACTGGAGGCCTGCGAGGGGAATCCCCTTTTTATCCGGGAGTATGTCCGGTTTATCGAGGAACACCCCGATTCATCCGAACTGCCTGCCACCATGCAGAATATATTCCTGGCCTCAATAGATCGCTTTCCGAATAATACCCGCGATCTGCTCAAAAAGCTTACCGTTTTTGTACTGAACTTTACCTGCGAGGATGCACAGTACCTGCACATGCGGACAGAGGGCGACCCCGGGATTGTACCTGAGGCCCTGAACGAGTTCGTGCAGATGGGGTTTCTCGTTCAGGACAACCATACATACAGCTTCCGGCATGAGGTATTCAAGCGTGGAATCTATGATTCAATGCTGCACTACAACCGCCGCATACTGCACCAGATAATTGCAGATCTCATGCTGTCCAGTGATAGACCTCACACCCTGCGTTTGCTGCATCATCTCATAAAAGCGGAAAACTATATTCAGGCAGCAGCAGTGCTCGCTGAAGCCGACCAGAATTTTATCAACATGGATTATCTGCCGTTTATTGATTCGATTCTGCAGCATACGGATTTTTCAGATACCGATGCCCGGGCCTTGCTGCTGTTTAATAAATCGGCATTGCTGTTCAATAACGGTCATACCATTCCGGCAGAGAAGTCTCTGAACGATATTATCGAGATTGCCCTGTCAAGCCGTAACAGCGGCCACATGGCTACGGCATATCATCTGCTTACCGCATATAACATCAAGAGAATCTCGTATGACACCGCCTACTTCACCGGCCGCAAAGCCCTGCGCAGCTATCCCGAGTCCCCGGAAAGTGTCGGATTGAGACTGAATGTGCTGGCTCTTCTGTCCACATCGGAGCTGATGCGGAATCACCCCGAGACCAGCATCAAACTGATTGAAGAAATGAAGAAACTGCGAGACACCTATCAGCTGCCCGAAGAACGGTGCGGTGAAATCACTCGTGCCCAGGGAGAGCATGCACTGTTGACCGGTGACTATTCCCTGGCCCTGCAGAAAGCGCAGGAAAGAATTTACCAAATCCAGGACAGTGGACATCTCCACCGGGTCAGCAAGGGGGATGAGACCGCTATGACCTTCATACTTCTCACAGCCAGGGCATTGTGGGAACGCTGCGATTACGAGGCTCTTGCGGATCTCATCCCTCCCGTAGCGCATCAATCATCCCGACATTTCTCCGGGTTGTGTACCTTGCACATATACCTGGCCGCAGCCCGGCAATTTCTCGGGAATACAGAAGAGAGTCAGGCCGCACTGAAACAGGCCGATCTGTACCTGTACAGAATTCCCAATGAATACGACCGCCTCACCGCGCTGTGCAGCATGGTCGACGGGTGTCTGGTACTGCAGCGCCCGGAGCTTGCAGAGCAGTACGCCATGCGCGGGATGTCCCTCGGTCTGCAGTTCTCCGCCCGCTCACCAAGCTTCTCCATTCTTGCAGCCCTGATAGAGCTCAGCTGTACCGCCGACAAGCGGGATGATGCCCGATTCTATCTGCGCGAGGCGGAGCATATTATCGAACATGGCTGTCTGCTGGGACGCAAGGATCGCATACTCTATTACGGCTTTTCCAGACAGCTGCATCACGGGTTATCGCCCGATGCCGGACAAATCCTGCAGTCACTGCTGTGCGAGGAGCAGCAAGCAATCGGCGACAAACGGCTCTATAATCGCTGGCTTTCTACCAGATCTTACGGTATGATTGCTAGTGAAAGTGAGTAACATATGAGTGAAAAAAATGAAATTTCCGGCTTCCTGAAACAGGTTCCGCTGCTGTCACGCCTCAGCCTGGGACATCTTCGTACAATCGCGAAGTCATGTACCGAAAGAAGCTTCGAACCCGGCGAAACCATTCTGCGCCAGGGGAATCCCGGTGTCGGACTGTTCATCATCGTTTCCGGCCGGGTAAAAGTGGAAAAGCAGAATGAAGACGGGACGGTATTCCAGCTCGCAACCCATACCTCCGGAGAGGTTATCGGTGAAATGTCGGTTCTCGATGGCGCAGCTCGCAGTGCCAGTGTGATTGCGATGGAGGAGACCAAGGCACTCGTACTTCCGTCATGGGCATTTAACGCATTCCTGCAGGCACATCCCGAGGTAGCGCTTGAGATTCTTCCAATTGTGGTACAGCGATTTCGCGAAACCAACAATGCCTTGCTGCACATGAAAAGCATGCAGAGGTAGGACCGGTGCACTTCTTCGGCGGCAGAAGCGTTGTTGTGCTCAGTATCGACGGCGGCGGCATCCGCGGGCTTATCGCCGCTCGCGTACTGGAACATCTGGAAAAACTGCTGCACAGACGCAACTGTTTCCGTCCAATCGGGGATCTCTTTGATCTCATCGCCGGCAGCTCGACCGGAGCCCTTATCGGCCTTGGCTTGACCATGCCCCCGCGCACCGGGATACCCTACCTGCAGGGTGAACCCTTCGATCCCGCAGACAGTGACATCGGAATGAAACGAATCTGCGAGATCTATAACCGCCTGGGAAAAACGGTCTTCCCTCCGGACCACTTCTTTACCCTGCGAACCGTACGCCAGGCCTTTATGCAGAAATACAGCACCGAACCCTTCGAACGTCTCCTCAACTCCATATTCGGCGATACCACCCTGCATGACTGCCGCAACAATCTCCTCGTTACCGCATATGACACTGTGCGCCGCATGCCGTATCTGTTCAAATTTCGCCGCAGCCAACCGGATAAATACCCGAATTTCTACCTGCGGGATGTTTCCCGGGCAACGACGGCGGCTCCAACATATTTCAAGCCGGCTCTGATTCATCAGTTGTCACCGGACAGCGATCAGGCACTGAATGAATACTGCCTGATAGACGGTGCGGTATTCCAGAACAATCCGGCTATGACCGCCTATGTTGAGGCGCGAAAGATTTTTCCGAAAGCTAAGAAGATTACCATCGTCTCACTCGGTTCGGGTCGCCTGCATGGTGCATACAGGTATGATGACATACAGGGGTGGGGCTACATGGACTGGGTTTCTCCCATGCGGAATGTGCCGATCCTTACCATTATGAGCGATGCACAGACCTCCATGTCGACCTATCAGCTCACCAGACACAAGGGAGTCTCGCTTTACCGGATCAATCAGGATCTTGACGGCAATGTGAGCGAGGACATGGATGACGCCCGACCGGAAAATATCCAGGCAATCGAGGCCTTCGCGCAGCGGCTCATTCAGAGCCGCTCCGGGTCGCTGGATCAGATTGCCGATTTACTGGCCAGGCGCTGCTGAGTCTACTCAGTATCGCGCGCCGGGGTAATCCGATACACCGCCGCATCGGCTGCATCCAGACCAATCGGGATTCCGGCAGCAGGATCATCCTCTCTGGAAACCGCATCCGCGTTAAAACGGATCTCTTCCCGGCCCCAGAAAATCTCCTCCGCCGTATAGGTTTCAGCCGGTGCTATGCCCATATGCTCCCAGGCAGCCATCGGCAGTTTCAGCTGCAGCCGGCGCCCGCTTTCCCGGTCGAAGTTCAGCACAAACAGTAGAATCTCGGTATCGGTATAGCGCAGAAAGGCATAGTTCATATCATCGTAGCCCTCACTCCTTTCACCGGCATTCGCCCAATTCAAATCGTAGGTATATCCGCTGCGTACCGCCGGCTGATCCCCGACAAAGTTCAGCAGCCTGCGATAAAACGCCCTCAGCTTCTGCTGATCCGCAGAGAGCCCGCCACCGTCAAACGCACCATTATTCATCCATTTCTGATGCTCAGGCACCCCCCAGTAATCAAAAATCGTCGTACGTCCGTCATCTTCCCCAAACCCCTCTTGTCCTTCACCCGGCTCGCCGACCTCCTGCCCGAAGTAGATCATTACCGGTCCTGTGCCGAGTGCCGCAGAAGCAATCATTCCGGGGACCGCCATCCAAGGGTCGCCGCTGTAATGAGCAATTCTCTGTTCATCATGATTTTCCAGAAAGCGAAACATTGCGCTGTGAACATCAGCATGCATCTGCCACGCCGAGGTTATGTGGCGCCCGGCTCCGCGACCGCTCATGAGGGAACGAACGGCATCATAGGTATTCACCTTGTCATAGATAAAATCAAACCGACCCTGATCAAGATAGCTGCGATATGTATGCGGCTGATAATGCTCGGCGATGAGGATAAAGTCCGGATGATCCTGGCGTATCTGCGGCATGGCCCAGGCATAGAACTCTACCGGCACAAAGTACGCCATATCGACCCGAAAACCGTCTACACCTTTATCCGCCCAGAATCCCATGATTTCCAGCATGCGTCGCCAGGTTTCCGGTACCGGTTCGGAATGCAAGGAACCGTCCCCCGGATGGTCGATGCCGTAATTCAGCTTCACGGTCTCAAACCAGTCACCCGCTGAAGGATCGGGCCGGAAAATGTCATTACCGGTAGCCTTTGCCGGGGTCTCTTCAAAATGCCCGTCTATTGTGGGAAAGCTGCTGCCGTCTCCCAATGGGGAAAATCCGTCCGGTACTTGAAAACTGGTGCCCGGCAGGTAATAAAATGCGTTGTCCCGGGCAAAAGTCACATCGGTATCGTCCTCTCCACCCAGTTCCGGTATACCATCAGGACGGGAAATGGAATTGTACCCTCGTCCGACATGATTCGGTACCAGATCAATTATCACCTTCATCCCTGCATCATGCGTACGTGCCACCAGGGCTTCAAATTCCTCCATCCGCTCGGGAATGCTCTCGGCCATAATCGGATTGACATCAAAGTAATCCGCAATTGCGAAGGGAGAACCGGCTCGACCTTTAATAACATCCCCATCGTCAATCGGAATACCGTACTCCGTGAAGTCCTCCATTGTCATATGGCGAATTACCCCGGTGTAATACATGTGGGTAATCCCTAGATCAGCTAATTCATGCAGGGCTGTGTTCGAAAAATCTGCAAACTTTCCTACGCCGTTCTGTGAGGCGGTACCCCACGGAACATTGCTGGTTGCGGTATTCCCGAAAAGGCGAGGCATATTCTGGTATACAACCATCTTCCGGTCGGTGATATCCTGTTCATGCCTGGGAGGATTATTATCCCTCAGCTCCACAACCCGCGGCGTCTCAACCCGTGAGATCGACCGCTGATGTCCGGTTCCACAACTTGCCAGAACAAGTGCAGCGCCTACTCCTGCGGCAATCAGCTCAATATGCTTCTTCGTCATGCTCTCTCCCTCTTGCTGGTTATAAATCGTTTTACTAAAACCATAAAAACAAAGGCGGCAGAGGCCGCCTTGTCAACGAAGGAACAGTATAGAACCGGTATTGTAAACCGGTCAAGTAATATCGGTTACCACAATGACTCTTCCGGCATGCAGCGCGATTTTAGCCGGACAAGCCTGTTCCGGAACCCCGGTATCACGGAAGCGCTCAAGGGCGGTGCGCTTGCCTTCACCAAAAAACAGCAGTACAGCAGCCCGTGCCGCCGCAATCATGGATCTGGAGGCACTCATACGCTGCGGCGGCGGCTTGGGGGAATCCTGTACCGGAATAAAACCGTAGCTCTCATCTGCCGTTGCCGCATGATACGGAAACAGCGAGGCACAGTGGCCGTCCTCACCCACACCCAGCATCACCAGATCAAATCTCTCGCCATACTGGGCGGTGTAGTGTCGAAACTCGGACTGGTACAACCCCACACCGCCATCCGGGATATCCGGCAGATACCGGAAGGGGTGCACCTGATCCTGATGCATTCGACCCTCTGCCACGAGGGGTGAAAGCACAGAGTCCCATGCAAGCTTGAAATTACTGTCGGGATGCTCCAGTGGAACCCACCTTTCATCTACCCAGAAGACCTGTACATGCTCCCATGGCATGCGAGAATCATCGCGCAGCACCTCCAGTATACGGGTAATGCTGCGGCCTCCGGGAACGGCCAGCACAGCTGTCCCGCGCTCATCGACCGCCTGCTGCAGCAGGTGTACACACGTATCCGCAACAGCTTTCCCGACAGGGCCATCAGGCTCCCAGGAGCCTGCTATAAGTTGGAATTGTTGTTCTGCATACATACAAAAAGTATACGGTACAGTGTCGAGAGGTGCAAATCACTGCTGCCTGAGGGAACCTAGGAAAGCAGCAGTTCGTCGTTGTCGATGTCCTGTTTCCGGATGGTACGGAACCGCTCAATCAATCCTGGAACCGTCAGATCCTTCTTTTCCTGTCCGCTCACGTCAAGAATTATCTCACCGGCATCCATCATAATAAGCCGGTTGCCAAACTGCAGCGCCTGCTGCATATTGTGGGTAATCATAACCGTAGTCAGTTGAAACTGTTTTACAAATCGCTGCGTCAGCTCCATAACCAGCTCGGCATTATGAGGATCCAGTGCAGCTGTATGTTCATCCAGAAGAATGAGCTCGGGACGTGAGAGCACCATCATCAGCAGGGTAAGCGCCTGACGCTGCCCGCCGGACAATAAACCGACATTGTCCTTCAAACGGTCCTCCAGTCCCATGTGCAGCTCAACAAGCTGCTCCCGGAAAAAGGCGCGTTTCCTGGAATTCAGATTGACCTTCAGGCTTTTCATGCCTTTATACGCACAAATCATCATATTATGTTCCAGGGACATGGTACCGGCGGTTCCCAGTAACGGGTCCTGGAAGATACGGCCGATATAGCGTGACCGTTTGTACTCCGGCTCCCGGGTCACTTCGCGACCGTGCGCATAAATCCGTCCCATTGTCGGAGCAACCGTCCCGCCGATAAGATTGAACAAGGTGGATTTTCCGGCACCGTTGCTTCCGATAATCGTAATAAAGTCCCCGGGCTGAATCTCCAGACTCAGGTTGCGAATGGCCACATTCTCGTTCGGGGTACCGGGATTAAAAACCTTGGTGACCTGCTGCAGCTCAATCATACTTCCTGCTCCTGGGCAACTCGTTCATAATGACTGCGTTCACGACGCAGTTTGGTAATAATCAGGGAACCGATAATCAGCAAACCGGTAATCAGCTTCAAATCGCTGGGGGTAAGATTGATATAGTAGCCGTAATAGCGGCCAAAATACATTAATGCCCGATACAAAATTGATCCGAGGACTACCCGTGTGGTCAGCCAGCCGATTTTATTCGACCGCAGCAGAAATTCACCAATCATGACGGATGCCAGTCCGGCTATAATAATTCCCTGTCCGAGGTTTACATCTGCAAATCCCTGAAACTGAGCAACCATTGCGCCGGAGATTGCTACCATACCATTTGAAAGACTTACCCCGATCGTTTTCATAATCTCGGGATTCACCCCTTGATTGGTAACCATCTGCTCGTTATCTCCCAGGGCACCGAGGGTCATTCCCAGGTCGGTAACAAAGAAAAGGTCCATCAGCATTTTAATGACGATCATCACCACTATAAAGAACAGTAAAACCGACCATTCCGAACTCATATAGCCGGAGGTCAGGTCCCGGACCCAGCTCAGCAGGGTGTTCTGCCGCATCAGCGGAAGATTCGCCTTGCCGCCCAGTACCCGGATATTAACAGACCACAGCATGGTCATGGTAAGAATACCCGCCAGCAGATTCGGTACCTTGAGTTTATTGTGAATAAGCGCGGTTATTGTCCCGGAAAGCCAGCCCGCAGCAAACGCCACCGCCAGCGCAAGCACCGGATTCCAGCCGGCTGTTACCCCCGAGGCCATCACGGCGGCCCCGAGCGGGAACGAACCATCGACCGTAAGGTCGGGAAAATCAAGGATCCTGAAGGTGATAAACACCCCCAGGACCATAATACCGTAGGCCAGGCCCTCGACTAAAATTCCTTCAATCATGAATTACTTCTGTACTGTTTGACCGTTTTCAATGATTGTATTTGCCATGTCCCGCAATTCCTGCGGCACCGAGATACCGAACTCAGCGGCAGCATCCAGATTAATCAACAGGTCGACATCGGCAGGATCAGTCATGTACTGGGTAGGGACAGACCCTATCTCCCGGCCGCCTTCGATCTCCGCAATTAACCGGCCGGTTGCACGCCCCATGTTGTAATAGCTGAAACCGTGTGCTGCCAGAACATCAATCCCTTCTGCAGAACTCGGATCCGCGGACATAACCGGAATACCTGCGTTGTTGGCTACCTCCACCAGCGCGGAGAGCGCAGAAACCACCGTGTTATCGGTGCTTACGTAGATTGCATCCACACGCCCGGCTATCGCCTGTGTCGCCTGACGAACCTCAGCCGAGTTTGTAACCGTAGCTTCAACAAACTCAATCCCCAGATCCTCTGCTGTTTGACGGGCGAGGTCTGCAAGAACTACCGCGTTTGCTTCGCCGCTTGAATATACGTGGCCGAGGGTTTGAACATCCACCATCTCCAGCAGGATGCGCAATTGTTCGGCAACCGGCGTAAGGTCGGAATAGCCGGTAACGTTTCCGCCGGGGGCTTCATAGGTGTCCACCAGACCGGCTTCAACCGGATCTGTAACTGCGGCATAAATAACCGGGATATCCTGCAGTTCATTCACCAGTGCCTGGGATGTCGGCGTGGCGATACCTACCGCGTATGCAACCCGGTCGCTTCGGAATTTACCGGCAATCTGGGTGGCCGCCGAGAAATCACCGTTCGCATTCTGCAGATCAAACGTGAAATCAAGTCCTTGATCCGCCAGCTCATCCTGGATCCCCTGTTCTACCACATCCAGAGCAGGATGAGACACGATCTTTGAAATACCGATAACCCGGTCTTCAC